>JBAXDH010000022.1:0-38702 GCA_037141055.1 bacterium
GGAGTCATAATGAAAACGGTTTCGTACTGTTTTAACATTTCTCGTTGATTTTAATTGATTTATACTTTTTTTAAAAAGGACTGCAAAAGTACGAATAATAAATCATACTTACAAATGAGAAAGTTCTATAAATTTGAGGACCTCAAGAAATTAACTTAGTGAAGACAGGAAAACACATCCCGAATACAGTGTTGATCTGGACAATTGGATTCATGCTGGCTTTCTTTTTCAGCATGAGGATTTTCAATGATGGCACACCGGGATGGAAAAACATCATCACAAGCGATGGCAGGGGCTATTATGCCTACCTGCCAATGCTGCTGATTGACCATGACCCGACATTCGACAAAATTGCGGAGAAGGAGGCCAGGCTCCTTGGGTATCCCCATTACAAGCCCGGTTACCTTGTAAAATCAGGGGATCATATTCTCAACAAGTATTTTGCCGGCGAAGCTCTGCTTCTTTTCCCGTTTTTCCTGCTGGGAATATTGTTCTCTTACATTGCCGGAACAGACATCAATGGATATTCATTTTTCTTCCAGGTATTTATCGGACTCGGTTCGTTATTTTACCTTTTTCTTGGACTTGATTTTCTCAGGCGGATCCTGGAAAAAATGCAGATCAGGCCTGTCATTATTGCATTATCTCTTGGTGTGATATTGATCGGCACAAATTTGTTTTATTATAGTCTGTGGCAGCCGACCATGTCACATGTTTTTTCGTTTTTCGCCATTAACGGATTTCTCTGGGTTACAATCAGGGCAATCGAAGGATGGAATTTAAAAACAGCCTCATGCATGGGAATTTTCCTTGGGTTGGTTTGCCTAATCCGTCCAACAAATCTGCTCGTTGTTATCCTGATTCCTTTCCTTGCGGGAAACACCAGTGACCTCAGGAATTTTATCCGTCAGACTTGGGCTAAAAAAGACGGGTTGTACCTGTTCCTGGCCATATTCATCTTTATTATTTCCATCCAGGGGATACTCTGGTATATCCAAACCGGTCATTTCGTCGTATGGTCCTATCAGGAAGAGGGCTTTAATTTCGGCAATCCGGAGATCATGAACGTATTGTTCAGTTACCGCAAGGGATTATTCATTTACACGCCACTTTTACTGCTTTCTTTCATTGGTTTAATTCCACTTGCTTACAGCAACAGGTTGCGGTTCTTCAGCATCACTGTATTCTTCGTTTCAGGAATATATATCATTGCAAGCTGGTGGAACTGGTACTATGGCGACGGATTCGGTTTGCGTGCCTTCCTGGATTACTACGGCATTTTTGCCATCCTGCTGGCACTGGCATTGCAGATGGCCCGTTCAGGAATTGCCCTGGCCATTATGACTTTAATCCTCGCGCCCATTGTTGCTCTAAACATGGTGCAAACGTGGCAATACACGCACCTGGTAATCCAGCCAAACAGCATGAATGCCCCAAAATATCGCCATGTATTCATGAGGACTGATTCAGCAGTTATCAACTGCCTTGGCGGCAACGATGAAATTGCTGATTACCCGATTAACTTGATTCATCCGATAAGGGTGTTTTCCAATGACTTCGAACTTCCTGCAGCGGGATGGAACCCAAACAGGATCGTTGAAACAAGACGTGCCTTTTCAGGGCTTCATGCCGGGTACCTGGACTCTTTGCATCAGTTCAGCCCGGGAATATCGGTTGCAACCAGGCAGTTTGGCAGCGCACCTGCACGATTTTATTTAACCGGTGAGGTAATGGTGTGGGACAGTATTGCGGGAGCCAGCAATGGCGCACTGGTGGTACTAAGCATGGATTCAATCCGTCACGGTGAAAACTGGTGGCAGGGATTCCGGCTGAATGACATTCCCGTGAATTCAGTTAAAATGTGGCGAAAATGCACCTTTGCCCTTATGCTTCCGGAGATTTCTAATCCGGCAGGCATACTAAAGGTTTATATCTGGAATACGCAGAAGAAACCGATGCTGGTGGATGATTTCAGGGTTAGGGTTTATGGGAAAGAGTGAACAGGCGGACGG
Organism: bacterium; assembly: GCA_037141055.1. Classification (GTDB taxonomy): domain Bacteria; phylum Bacteroidota; class Bacteroidia; order Bacteroidales; family FEN-979; genus CAIVAT01. The sequence continues at coordinate 2,013 of JBAXDH010000022.1, forward strand.
GCGGAATTATTTTTGCAACAGAACCACCGCGTATGCGGACATCCCCTCCTCACGGCCGATGAACCCGAGTTTTTCGCTCGTTTTCGCCTTGATTGAAAGCTGCTCTCTCTCTATGTGCATCACAGAAACCAGAATATCAATCATTAACGGAATATACTCGCTGATCTTCGGCGACTGGAGTACAACTGTTGCATCAATATTCCCGATGAAAAACCCCTTGCCTGCAACCAATTCCATGGTGCGTGAAAGAAGCACCTTGCTGTCAATCCCTTTAAATTCTGACGATGTATCAGGAAAATTCGTGCCGATGTCGCGCAAACCGGCTGCCCCGAGCAAAGCATCGATGATGGCGTGAATAAGTGTATCAGCATCTGAATGCCCTGTCGCACCTTTACTATGCGGGATCATTATTCCCCCTAACCGAAATTCCTGATTCAATTCGAGTTTGTGGGTGTCGAAGCCGAAGCCAATGCGGATCATCAGAAGTGATAAGGTGATGAAGTGATAAAGTGATGAAGCGATGTGCGTGACATGAGAAACAGGTGATATTAATTTGTTCCGCCGGCTTTATCGGATTTTTTAGTGTTGTCGAAATTAAACAGCAGGGTGAACTGCAGGGTGTGCTGCAATGGGTTATTGCTTTTAACCGGGATCAGGTATGAAAAATCAAGTCCGAAAACATTGTAGCGTAAACCGGCGCCAAGGGTAAAAAACTGGCGATCGCCCTTGTATTTGGATTCATAGAAATAACCGGCACGGACGGAAAACAATTTATTGTACCAGTATTCAGCGGCAGCGGCAATGCCGATTTCCTGCATCTCTTCCTTAAAACCGTAGGGCGCATCATAAAATGACTGGATCATCCCCTTCACGGGAGAAACTTCCGGATCCATTCCCTTATAAATGACTTTTTTGCCATCGGGGCCGACAACGATCTGGTTGTTGCTGTCTAAAAGATACACAGGAGGGGTTGGTACAAGAAGTTTGGTGAAATCAACAGAGAATGAAACCCGGTTATAGTCGTCAATGTCCATGCTGAACGAAGGACCAAGGCGCAAGGTGGTCGGAATGAAGTCACGGACTGTAGAGGTGCTGCTGTAAGTGATCTTGGAACCGATATTTGAAATATTCAATCCGAAATCAATGGATGCGCCTGAAAGCCCTTTAATTTCCATTTCATGATGGTAATATATGGCCACATCGGCTGCGATGGAAGTTCCTGGTTTTACACTGAGGTTTGCAAGATCGACCGGAACAAGGTTTGAATAAATGAAGCGGCCGGCAACAGCTCCGGAGAATTCACGTGAGAATTTCCTTGCATACGTTGCATCGATGGTCCATTCGTTGGGCTTTACTTCACCCAATTCGTTTCCGTCATTATCTGTAAACATGACAGCACCCATGGAGAAAAATCTCAGGGACATCGCCACGGCCTGTTTATCACCAAATTTACCAAACCCAACCACTGAAGCAAGGCCAATGTCATTTACCAGGCTGCGTAACCAGGGCACATACCCGATGCCGAACCCGAATGATTTGTCGATAAACGCATATTTTGCCGGGTTCCAGAACATCGAATAGGCATCGGGACTGGTAGCAACACCAACATCACCCATACCACCCGAACGCGCATCAGGGGAGATGGTTAAAAAAGGCACAGCAGTGGAAATTACACGGCTGCCATCCGACGGTTCCACATCCTGCCCGAAGGTTCTGGTCATTGCCAACACACACACAAAGAGTATTAATAATCTGATCTTCATTGGTTGAATTCTAATATTTAATTGTAAAAAAACTAAAAGGCCGCAAAAATAACGCTTTTACATTTCATATATTGCTTCACAGTGAAATTAGTGTTACCCCTCCCTAAATCACTCCCCAAACAGAACCCTTCCCTGAATCCCTCCCCAAACAGGGAGGGACTTGCCCCCCTTCCCTTGTTGGGGAAGGGGTCAGGGGGATGGGGCCGTTACCTCATGATCATCAGTTTCTGCGATGTTTCCGTGTACGCACCATTTTTTGTCCTGAAAACAATTTTATACGGATAAATGCCATTGCTGAGTTTTTTTCCGTTTGAATCCGTTCCATCCCATGAAATTTGCGGTGCAGATGACAAGGTCTGAATATATGTTTGTGATAAAGTTCGAACCTGGATCCCTCCCAGGTTATAAATCCTGATCTGCACATCAATCCCTCCATCTTCATATTGTTGCGGTTCAAAAATGAAATTGGTCCTGTCGACCAGCGGATTTGGCGCCGTTTTCACATTCTTCACCGTTAACTGCTGGTGGCTTGAGACATAAAACTGAATTACTTTCACCGAAGAATTGTCGTACATATCCCACGCCTTCACACTGAGCGTGTGCGTTCCGGCAGGGATCCCATTCAGCGGATAGGCAACGCTTCCGCGGGTATACGAATTCATCATGGGAGCATAAAAATCGTTGAGCAGCATCGCCTTAGCCCGGTCGTTATCGAGCACCGCCTCAATTTCATGGCCGATGCCCAGTCCCAGGCTGTTTATTCCGTTGGTATCGAAAAGATCCACCAGCAAGATGGGGGCGCTTCCGGTTTCACTGCCGTTCACAAAGCCCCGGTCATCCATGTACAGGGCAATATCCGGTCCCGGGTTAACCGGATCAACAGTACCGTCGTGGCCGCCGATAACAATCTGGTCACAATACCCCGAGGCTTCCGATTCATCGTTCCATGCAAAGTAGCTGAGCTTGCCCTTCCCATATGAAAGAGCGATATTCTTCGGCATTACAAAAGAAAAATTGAATTCCCCCGCCACAACCGGCACATCCCCTTTGAACAGCAAACTGTTCTGAAGGTTGAAATTTTCCGGATAGGTCTCCCCTCCCGTGCGGTTACCCAGCGTGGTGTTGGTAACCGGTTTATCGTAAACCTTGCAGTTTACCGTACCGTTGAACGTGCCTGCCTTTTGCCCGACCATGTCCTCAATCTGTCCTTTAACATTCACCGTTGACATTCCCTTTGCGGTGTCGGGCCGGGTGGCCGGCAGTGAATTGATCTCCGTGGTCCTTATATTATAACCCGGGAAAGCAATGCTCTGGGCGGGATCTCCGAGCAGAACAAAATTACGCAGCTGAAAGTTGTTGCTGTTGTCATTTTTCGACAGGCGGATCAGATCGCCCATTTTGATGTATTTCCCGTCGGCTCCGCGGTCCATGAGGTGCTGAAAAAAGCTGGTGTTCAGCAGGATGTTCAACCCGGCAAATGCAAGCCGGGTGGTGGAATAAAGGGCAATGGCCCCGCCATCAGGCTGCATGATCAGCATCTCGCCTGCGGTAAAGCGCTCCGGGTTGTCAAACCTGCTGAATTCGCAGGTTGCCGTAACGAAAACAGGCAGCTTGTTCCTGTTTTTCCACGCAAGGATGTCGGTGGTGGTAAGAACCTGCTCGACACTCCATCCCGTTTCACCGCCGTGACCGGTATAATTCACGATCAGCGAACCCTTGTTAACCGCCGCATTGAGCGCGGTGTTGGCATCGGGAAAGCGGCTTCCCCCGGGGATTTCAACCAGCTTATATGCATCAAAATAGATTTTATTCACGTTGAACACAGGGTATTTGTTTGCCACAATGGCGCACATTTCCTCGGCCTGGTGAAGGTGAAGGTTCTGATTTTCATCATCTGCCACAAAAGTGACGATGTTCCTCCAATCGGATTTGACAGGATAAAACAGGGAGGAATAGCTGATGATTTTATGAACCATGGTTTCGGCCTGTTCAAAGGTGGAGACGGGAAACCTGCCGATCCCGATGTCGATCATCCCGTTTGCTTCCTGCCCGGCATTGTCGGACATGATGCCAAAATAATCGTCGGTGACATACGTAGCAGTTGAATTAAGCGACTCCACCGACTGGAAGGTAGGTATCAGGTTGTTGTTCCCCGGGATGCGGTTTTTGGGATCATAGGAACCGTCGCCGAACAACAGCAGGTATTTCGGCCGTGTTTCTGCAGTTCCCCGGTCATACAGCATCTTCATATAATCCCGGATGGCGGTGGGATCCGTCTGTCCGCATGAAAATTCGTTGTAAATATCCGTTGATGAAACCACCTGAACCGTGATGCCGTTATGCTCCCTGTGAAATTCCCCCAGCTGAGCAGCGAAACCTAAAAACAAAGGATGACTGACAATGACAAGCGTTGTCGGCTCACTGGCATGAAGATTCTGATTGGGGACCACTCCACAGAATTTAGCCTGGTAAAAAAAAGAACCGTCGAAGGCAATGAACTCCCTGAGGCTGTCTGTTGCCCGCCTGAACCGCAGCATTCCGCCGGTCAGTGTTGTCGCCATGTCCCTTATCATTGCCGGCGTTGTCACTTCCCATACTTTCACCGGTTCGGTTGCGTTTTTCATCGCAAATTCCGTAACCTTGCCTGTTCCAACCGTACTGACATCACGGAACGACATTTGCGGTCCAACCCATTCCATTTTCCGCCGGCAACTTAATTCCAGGTAGTTCAGCCAGCCTTTCGAGTTGGTGGTGGGCATGTTGTAGGATACTGTCAGCGTCTGATCAGGCACTGCACCGGCAGTTGACGTAAGTTTGTATCTTGACCTTCCTGCCCTGGTGAATTCCTGCGGGAGGGTTGAATCGATTTTCAGTGAATCAAATTTTGTCCCGGCGCGTGAAAGATAAAAATAACTGATCTCCGGGGAGTTGGCGGCAACATACCATCGCACGTTTACAACAGACGTTGTATCAATGTCGGGGATGATAAAAGGGAAAGCCCATTCGCTTTTCAGGTTGTCGAATGTTTCCCCGTACCATTCCCGCCCCGACCTGATCAGGTTTTGCTGATCAAGTTCGTGCAAAAAATGATCGTCGTAAACCGAGGAGAAATTGTTCGGTGTGACAGGACCAGAAGGGTCGGGCTGCACACGTTTGCCGGCAGCCAGGTTGAAGTTCATATAATAATATGTGGAATCGGAATAAATGTTCCGCTGATGCGAGAACAACCGGGTCAGCCTGTCATAATTCCACTTGTCGGCGCCTTCTCCATAAAAAAGGATGTAATCGCCCGCATCAAAGTGGCCGTCGCCGCCATCTTCGACCAGGATTGCAATTTCGCGCAGATCATCGATTCTCAAAGACGAATTGACCTCCGGCAACATTCCTGAACCATTTCCGAACATCCGGATTCTGGAAACCTCCAGTGTCGATGGATCAACGCCCATTGCATTCAGATCCTGCCAGTTAATCCTGTAAATTCCGGTATTGGTGACTGCCAGCTTATACCATTGCCCACGTGCAAGCACCGATGAATCTGCATGGGGCACACTGCCGGAAACCATCAGCGGCACAAGCAATGAAAGGAAAATAAATATCTTTTTCAGGACCATCGGCAATTGATTTGCAAAGGTACTTATTTAACGCAGAACCACCAACTTCGACGTCAGCTGCTTTACAGTGCCGTCCAGGATCATCAGCTGTACCTGGTACACGTACATGCCCGAACTGATTTTCCTGCCGTCGTCCTGGGTTCCGTCCCATTGAATGGACGCTGACCTGTAGCCCTGGGAATATATTGTCTGCTCAATTGTTTTCACCGGGCTTCCGCTCAGCGTAAATATCCTGATCTGAACATTCAGGGGCTGGTTGACCTGGTTGGTTTCCCAGGCAAAGGTTGTGTGGTCCTTCATGGGATTTGGATAATTCAGGAGGTGCCGGAAGTCAAATTCCACCGACGAAACAACGATGAAATCGATGGTGGCATCGGTGGAGTTGTTGTGGACATCCCATAATTTCACCGTGACCTGGTGCGGTCCGTCAGCGAGCAGGCCAAGCGGATAGCTTATCTCCCCGCTTTTGAAGGTATTGAGGTTGGAGACATAGTAATCGTTCAGGATCATGGGATTCGTGGTCTTGTTGTCAAGTACCGCCGTAATGTCGTGTCCGATCCCGTTTCCCACCGCATTGACCCCAGAAGAATCGCTTACATCGGCCAGCAGGATGGGCGTTTGACTGGTAACGCCGCCCGAACGGAAATTCCGGTCATTGATATACAGGGAGAGGCTGGGCCCCCGGTCATCGGGAATCGCCGAATTGTTGTATCCTCCAACCTGTATCTGATCATCATACCCGTTGGCATCGGTATCTGAACTGCGTGCATAATAACTGATCTTGCCAATGCCAAAATTGTAGGCGATATCCTTGGGAACAATGAAAGTGAAGGTGAAGGAGCCGTTGGTCACTTCCACCTGGCCTTTGTAGACGGGGTTTTTCTGCAGATAAAATTTCACCGGGGCACCCTGGCCGTAATTGGCTTTTGTCCAGATTTCCGAAGTTTTGTCGAATACTGTAGGGAAAATCGTCCCTGAGAAATTCACCGCTTTGTTTCCCGAGATATCGCGCACTTCACCGGTAATTGTGACTTCAGACAAAGCCTTCAGCGTGTCGGGTATTGCTGAAGGTGAATTTGCATTGATGGCGGTGGTCACAACATTCAGGTCGGGATAGGCCATCTGCATCGCGGGGTCGCCAAGCAAAACAAATGCATGAATGTTCGGGGAACTTCCCATATCTTTTTTTGCAACCCTGAGCAGATCGCCCATCTTCATGTAACGATCATCGGTCTTTTGAAAAACATTGTTGTAAAAGTTGACAAGCAGCGACTTGTTCGTGCCTGCAAAGGTGAGCCTGGTTGTGGTGAAAAGCGCGGCTCCGCCTCCGTTGCTGTTCAAAAACACCCACTCCCCTGCGGAAACACGCTCAGGATCATCAAAACGGCTGAATTCGCAGGTAGCGGTAATAAACACAGGCATATTGTTAAAGTTGCGCCAGTTCCTGATGTCGGGCACTTCCAGTATGCGTTCGTGCGCCCATCCTACTTCGCCGCCATGGCCCACATAGTTCATGATCAGCGAACCTTTTTCGACCCTTTTATTGATCACGTCGTTGACTTCGGGATAGCGCGCACCCCCGGGGGTTGAGACCATGGTATAGGCATCGGAATAAATCTTATCCACGTTATATTCCTTGTAACCATTCTCGATGATGCGTGCAAGATCTTCGGAATCCTCAATGAACAGGTTTCCGCCTTCATTCTGATCGTCGCCGACGAAGGTCACGACATTTCGCCAGTCGTTTTTCACGCTTTCGTTTTGCGAAGAGTAATGAACCACCTTATCCACAGCCGACCTGGCCTGCTCTTCCGATGCAACCGGGAACCGGCCTACGCCAATGTCGAGACTGCCATTGGCAGACTGGCCTTCGGAGGGATCGAGCAACCCGAAATAATCATCAGAAACAAAGGAAGATACAGGTGAAAGTGACTCCCCTGATTCATATGACGGAACAAAGTTGGTGTTGTTTTGCGTGCGGTTTTTAAAGTCGTAGGAGGCGTCGCCGAAGAGCAAAAGATATTTCGGTTCTTTTCCCGGCTGTGATTTGTCGTACATCATCCTCACGAAGTCGCGTAAGGCCGTGATATCCTGGGCCCCGGATGAAAATTCGTTGTATATTTTGTCAGGAGTCGTGATGAGTACCGTGAGGCCGCTGTTTGACCTGTGAAATTCGGCCAGGCGCCCGGCTTCACTTAAAAACGACGGATGACAGATGATAAGGTAGTCCGCCACGGGCGTGCCATGGAGGTCCTGGTTCTCAACCCGGCCCACGAATTCGGGCGCGCTGATTGACAACCCGCCGTCAAATGCCATAAACTCGCGAAGGGTATCCGTTGCCAGCCTGAAAACATAACTGTTACCGGAAAGGCTTGTCTCGATGCGCCGGATATTTCCGCCAAAGGTCACATCCCATACCTGGGCATTGTACCCGTTGCCGTTCAGGGTAAATTCAGTCACTCCGTTCGCCATGGTCCCGGCAGCGGACCTGAACGCCATCTGGGGGCCGTTCATCGTCAGCGACCGCATGGCGTTCAGCTCAATGTAGTTCAGGTAACCGACTGAACTTGAAGAACTTTTATTAAAATTCAGCTTTATATCGATTGCCGGATTCGATGAAAAAAAAGTTGCCGTACCCATTTTTGCGATGGCGAAATCGTCTTCAAACCCTCCGGAAATTCCGCGGATATCGATGGTCATCAGTGCGTTTCCCTGGGCCGATACCGAAAAGGATGTACTGCTGCCAATGGAACGGGCCGCCACGTAAGCGGATACCGAAACCGGGCTAAGGTTGTCAATGTTCGGGAAATTAAAGGAATAGGTGCGGCTGGTGGTAATGTCAAAATACGATTTATCCCACCACTCACGCCCTGACTTGATTAGATTCACCTCATCCTTTTCATACGAAGCATAATCTTCAAATTTACTTGCAAAGAACGTGGCCGGCATGGATGTCGAAGATTCCGTTAAAATTCGCTTCCCGGCGCCTTTGTCGAAATTCAAAAAATAATACATCTTGTCGGTGTAAATATTTTTCCGGCAGTGAAAGCGCTGGTTGATCGCAGTATAATCCCAGCGGTCGGGACCCTGGCCATAGAAAAGGATATAATCACCCGGATCAAAACGGCCATCTTCCTCACCATAAACGTAGATTGTGTTCTCCATCAGGTCGTCGATGCGTGCAGCAGAATTCGCCTCGGGAAGCATGCCCCCGCCGTTGCCATAAATGCGAAGGTTGCGCGGATCAACAGTCGCGACATCAACGCCGGCTTTTTTAAGATCATCATATGACAACTTGTAAATTCCGTTGACACCAACGGAAAATTTATACCAGGCTCCCGATGCCAGCACCGAGTTAGCTGCAAATGCAGCGGTGGATTTTTCGGTGCCGCTGCGCTTTGACACACCGGTCTGAACACCGATATCAAAGGACACCAGCCGTTCGATATCTCCGGTTTCCCTGTTTTTGCGAAAGGGAAGAAGATTGACCACGAGTGAACCGATTTTCCGTGAGACGGAAACCTGGTGAAATTCCTGGACATCTCCTGTAATTTTATCCAGCCCTTTCACCATTTCCAAATCCGGCCCGCTGACTTTCTCAAAAACAGCGTTGCTGATGTCAACAGCAACCAACGAATCGTGTCCCGGGTTAAACGGAAATGACTTCATAAAAACCGGCAATAATCCAAATTCCCCGCGCATCACGGATCCCTGGAATGAAAGGACGCTTTCAACCGGCGTTTCTCCGGAACGGATTACCCTTGGCGCACTCCATGATATTTTACATGATTCTGCGGCACGTGAACTGCCTGCCATCAGCGAAATTACAGGCGACAACGCAAGCAGAACAAAAAGAAGAAAAGTATAAAATTGAGTTTTCGTATACATGTTCAGGGTTCATGGGTTTTAGAAAGACAAAATTTCTGACTGAAAAGTTGCAGCCGGAACCGGATATTTTTCACACCTATATAATTCTTACCTTTTTTAACGTTACCTGTTAGTTAATATTGTCGTTCAGGGTATAAGCATATCCAATATTTTTGTAATATTGTAAACCTTATTATACTGAATCTTGGCAGGTTTGCAATTGCAAATCTGCTTAGATTCAGTGATGCTGAGCATTTGAGATTGCGAATTTTTACAATCTCAAACAGTCGAAGTATAAATCAGAATACTGGAACATTCATGATCAGACGATTTGCGGTTACCATATTGTTTGCCTTGTTGTTTTTAATGGGGGAATTATTTGCCCAGGATCCTGAATTTTCGCAATTTTATGCAAACCCCCTTTATTTAAACCCGGCCCTTGCCGGCGTTACCGTTTGTCCGAAAGTGAATGCCAACTACCGGAACCAGTGGCCCGGAATCGGCAAGGCGTTTATCACTTATAACATCTCCTACGACCAGTACGTGGATTTCCTGCACGGCGGGCTTGGCGTCATGATCACGGCCGACCGTGCCGGCAGCGGCAGTCTGAACACCACGGTGATCAGCCTGATGTACGCATACAAGTTCAACATCAGTGAACATCTGCAGGCCAGCGGATCACTGAAAGTTGGGTATTACCAGCGCAGACTTGTCTGGGATAATTTAAAATTCGAAGACATGATCGATCCGATCGGCGGGTTCATCCTGCCTACATCGGAAAAGCAGCCGGACAATCTCAGCGTGGGGGTACCGGATTTCACCGCCGGGGTTTTTCTTTCCTATGACGAACTTGTTTACGGCGGCATTTCAGTTGATCATCTTACCCAGCCAAAAATCGGGTTTTATGCCGACAATGCCACTCAACTTTACATGAAATACACTGTTCACGTAGGGTCTGTCATCAATCTTCATAAAAACGGCAGTTCCGGTGAGGACCGCGAGTTTTCAATATCACCCAACATTTTATACCAGCAGCAGTTTAAATTCCACCAGTTGAACGTCGGGGTATATCTTACGGTCGACCCGTTTGTGGGAGGGGTGTGGTTCCGTCACAATTTCGAGAATGCTGATGCCATCATTCCCATGGTGGGGCTGCACTACAAGAGTCTTCGCGTCGGGTACAGCTATGACTTCACAATCAGCAAATTAGGAAGCGCCTCGGGCGGGGCTCACGAAGTCTCTGCATCATGGCAATTCCCGTGTGTGGAAAAAAGAAGGCACATCAGGGCAATAAAATGCCCCCGCTTTTAGTTATGTATAAATATTTGCTTAATTTGAGTAATTCACGTAGGTTTGCAAAAATTTTCAACGGATGAGAATTAACAGATTTTTTCAGGTAATCGCACTCGCAGCAGCCATTCTCATGGTTGCCGGTTGTAAGAAAGAAGCATCACGTTCCACCGGTTGGGAATATAACAATCCCAAAAACGGGGGATTTGAAAAGCGGCAATTCACCGACCAGCAAACCGGTCCGGGACTGGTATTTGTTGAAGGCGGTACATTCACCATGGGGAACACCCAGGATGACGTGATGGCCGACTGGAACAACAGTCCGCGCCGGGTAACGGTTTCCAGTTTTTACATGACGAAACGGAAGTGCGCAATCTCGATTATCTCGAGTACCTCTACTGGCTGAGCCGTGTTTATTCCCTGAATTATCCCGGTGTGTATCGCAAAGCCCTTCCCGACACGCTTGTATGGCGCCAGAAGCTCGCATACAATGAGCCCCTGCTGGAGTACTACTTCCGCCATCCGGCTTACCGCAACTATCCCGTGGTAGGTGTTACGTGGAATCAGGCAAATGACTACTGTCAGTGGCGGACAGACCGTGTAAACGAGATGCTCCTCATCCAGCGCGGCATCCTGAAAATGGATCCGGACCAGAAAGACGACAAGAATTTCAACACCGAAGCATACCTTGCCGGTCAGTATGCCGGGCTTGCCGACAGGCAGCTCCCCGACCTTAACCCGAGTGGTACCGGAACCCGCAACGTAAAAATGGAAGACGGCATCCTGTTGCCAAAATATCGCCTGCCGACTGAAGCTGAATGGGAATATGCCGCACTCGGCCTCATCGGGAACACCGTTTATGAAAGAGTTGTGGAGCGCAAAAATTATCCCTGGAACGGGAATATCGTACGTACCGACCAGTCGAGGTATTATGGAAGCTTCATGGATAACTTCAAGCGTGGAAAAGGCGATTACATGGGCGTTGCCGGGAATCTGAACGACGGAGCCGACATCCCCGCAGCCTGCGGATCCTTTTTCCCCAACGATTACGGCCTTTATAACATGGCTGGTAATGTAAGTGAATGGGTTCTCGACGTTTACCGTCCTTTAAATTCCTACGACGTTTCCGATCTACGCCCTTTCCGCGGAAATGTTTTCAAAACTGCTGAAATTGATCCTGCAACAGGGTTTATTGCCCCCAAAGACAGCCTCGGGCATCTGAAATACCGCGATGTCACCACGGCTGAAGCCCTTAACCGCAAAAATTACCGCCAGTCAGACAACATCAACTACCTTGACGGTGATTATGCTTCCAGCATCGACAACAACGTTTGGAAAGACAGCACCAAAAGCTCAAATGCAACAAATGCCATGTACCAGTATGGCTTTAGTTCATTAATCAGTGACCACGCCCGCGTTTATAAGGGCGGCAGCTGGAAGGACCTGGCATTTTACATGAGCCCCGGCACACGCCGCTATCTTGATGAAAACGATGCTACGGATGCCATCGGTTTCCGGTGTGCAATGACCCGCGTCGGCGGCTCGATTGCCGGAAAATAAGTAATATTGTAAAAGATTTGAACCCCGTTTCGTCCTTGAAACGGGGTTTTTTATTTACTTTGCCCAAACTATACAACTGAAATGGATCAAAAGATTAACGAGATCTATCCTGTGTTTCTTTCTCATCCTCTTGTAACAACCGACAGCCGGCAGGTTACTCCCGGTTCCCTCTTTTTTGCACTGAAGGGTGATTCATACAACGGCAATGAATTCGCCGCAGGCGCGATTGCAGCGGGTGCGGCATTCGCCGTTGTCGACGATCCGCAGGCCGCAACCAGTGCATCCTACATACTGGTAGATGATGTGCTTGAAACGTTGCAGTCTCTGGCCAGGCACCATCGCAGTCAGTTCAGCATCCCGGTGATTGCCATTACCGGGACCAACGGAAAAACAACCACCAAGGAACTTATAAACTGCGTGCTGTCCGCCAGATATAAAACCCTTGCAACCCGGGGCAACCTCAACAACCACATCGGCGTTCCGCTCACCCTGCTGAACATGTCCGCTGAAACGGAGATTGCCATCATTGAAATGGGGGCCAACCACCCCGGCGAAATTGATTTTCTGTGCAGGATCGCTCAACCCGGATTCGGGCTCATCACCAATATCGGAAAGGCACACCTCGCCGGGTTTGGCAGTTACGAAGGCGTTATTGCAACCAAGACCGAACTCTACCGGTATATCCGTGAATGTGGCGGCGAGATCTTTCTGAACAGTGATGACAACCTGCTTTCTGCTCATGCAGCCGGACTAAAAGCGATAATATACGGGCAGTCGGAAGCTGACCTTACAGCAACCAACATCAGCGCGGATCCATATGTAAACATGGATATGCACTTCCCCGGCGGTTTCAGTGCAAAAATCGAATCGAAACTTTACGGAAGTTACAATGCCGGCAACATTCTCGCCGCTGCATGCATCGGCCTGCGCTTCGGTGTTTCTCCGGAAGCGATAAAAAAAGCCGTCGAAGAGTATCAGCCGGGCAATAACCGCTCGCAGATCACCCGTACCGGTCACAACCTGCTGATCCTTGATGCATATAATGCCAATCCAAGCAGCATGAAGGTCGCTCTTGAGAATTTTGCGGCATCTTCATTCGCCGGTAAGGTGGTTATCCTCGGCGACATGCTGGAACTCGGAGCAGATTCTGACCAGGAACACCTGGAAATCCTTAAACTGGTTGACAGAAGCGAGTTCAGCCAGGTCTACCTTGTCGGGCCAGATTTTACCCGGCTGAATACAAAGCGTGAAAACATCTGTTTCCAGGACAGTGAACTGGCGAAACTGTGGCTAGAACACCAGCAGATCGAAAATTCAACGGTGCTGATAAAAGGCTCTCGCGGGATCAGGCTCGAGAAACTGGCGGATTCCCTATAAAACTGAATTCATATCACTTAATCCGATAGATTTTTGAACAGATACCAGGTAATAGGACTTATGTCGGGCACCAGTCTCGACGGGATTGATATCGCTTTTTGCCACTTTACAAAAGATTCCGGCGGCTGGACGTACCGCGTTCAATGTGCGGAGACAATCCCGTATTCCGCGCCGTGGAAAGATACGCTGGCAAATCTTGAAACCGGATCAGCACTGGAATATGTTACGGCCGACGTTGAATACGGACACCTCCTCGGGAGGCTGACGCACGAGTTCATCGCTAGGAACAACCTTAAGCCTGATTTCATAGCGTCGCACGGGCACACCATCTTTCACCAGCCGGATAAAAAAATCACCAGCCAGATCGGGCGGGGATCTGCCATAGCCGCTGAAACAGGCCTCCCCGTCATCTGCGATTTCCGATCGCTTGATGTTGCTCTGGGCGGCCAGGGCGCCCCGCTTGTTCCAATCGGCGATGAGCTCTTATTCAAGGAATATGATTTTTGCCTGAACATCGGCGGATTTGCGAACATCTCCTGCAACATGGATGGCCGGCGGATCGCTTTCGATGTTTGCCCGGCCAACATTGTGATGAACCAGCTGGCATCGCATGCCGGCTTTCCATATGATCCTGACGGGCAACTTGCGGCCAGCGGTGTGGTGAATCCCCGATTGCTCGACAGCCTGAATGCCCTCCCCTATTATTCCATGCCTTACCCTAAATCATTGGGAAAAGAATGGGTTTTGGAACATGTTTCACCGTTGATTGCTGATTCCCGTCTCCAGGTAAACGACCTGCTGGCAACTTTTTGCGAACACATTGCAATCCAGGTGGCAACTGCCTCTGTAGTGAGTCCGGGAAAAAAAATGCTTATCACCGGCGGAGGTGCATTCAACAACTTTTTAATCTCAAGGATACAACAACATTCGCGTTCGGAAATTGTTTTGCCGGATGAAAACACCATTAATTTCAAGGAAGCTCTCATTTTTGCATTCCTGGGAGTATTGCGCAGGCTTGGTGAAATTAACTGTCTTCAAAGTGTGACGGGCGCTACCAGAAATTCATCGGGTGGTGCCTTGGTCGAATTTGTAGAACATAAAGTTGCCGAAACGTTCGAAAGCAAGAAAGATGAACTTGCTACTAAAAACGACAAATGACGTACCGGAAAACACTTGATTACCTGTATGAGCAACTCCCCATGTTTCACCGGGTGGGAGCCCAGGCTTACAAGGCAAACCTCGACAACACGGTTGCAATCTGCAGCCTTCTTCACCATCCGCAGGATGCCTTCAGATCAGTTCACGTAACCGGTACAAACGGCAAAGGCTCAGTATCCCACATGCTCGCTTCCGTTCTGCAAACAGCCGGATTTCGCACCGGGCTTTATACTTCACCGCATCTGAAAGACTTCCGGGAACGCATTCGTGTAAATGGAAAGATGATCCATAAAGGATTTGTCACCTCATTTATCTCGAAAAACCGCCGGCAGTTCGACATCATTAAACCTTCTTTTTTTGAACTTACCGTCGGAATGGCCTTCGACTATTTCAGGGAACAGCAGGTTGACATCGCGGTTGTTGAAGTTGGTCTGGGCGGTCGCCTTGACTCTACAAATATCATCACCCCGTTGCTCTCGGTCATTACAAATGTAAGCTTCGACCACATGCAATTTCTCGGCGACACCCTTGAAAAAATTGCCTTTGAAAAGGCCGGGATCATCAAGCCCGGGATTCCCGTCATTATCGGGGAGACCCAGGAGACCGTAAAACCTGTTTTTATCAAAAAAGCCGCTGAATGCCGGTCGGAAATCATCTTTGCCGACCGGCACTTCCATGCGGCCAATTTTATTCTTACCGAAATGAATGGCCTCCATCGTTCGATGGATATTTTCCGCGACGGGCAGCTTTACATTGAACAGCTCATTTCGCCCCTGGCCGGCATCTACCAGCGTAAAAACATCCAGACAGTGCTCGGTGCCTGCGAACAACTCAACAAATCAGGGGTTGAACTGCCTCCGTCAACCATTTGCAGGGGAATGCGTGACGTAGTGCGGAACACAGGTTTCGCCGGCCGCTGGCAGATCCTGGCCGCGAACCCGCTGACGATATGCGATACGGGCCACAATGAGGGCGGACTTACGGAAGTTCTGTCACAAATCGCTGTTACACCGCACGAACATTTGCACGTTGTATTCGGCGTTGTGAATGATAAAAACCTTGAACCGATCCTGAAGATGCTGCCACGGAACGCAACATACTATTTTTGCAAACCAGACATTCCCAGGGGGCTGGATGCAGCGGACCTTCTGCAACAGGCTACAGCGGCGGGGCTCACCGGCATGAGCTATCCGTCGGTAAAGGATGCTTTGAATGCAGCGCAGATGCAGGCAAATGCGAACGACCTCGTGTTTGTGGGTGGCAGTACGTTTGTGGTGGCGGAGGTGGTTTAGACAGGCGGACGGGGGATGCGGATGGCTTTATCCGCCGGAAATGAGGTGAAGTACATGAACATCATCTCCTTCCGCGATCATGGCTGAGTCGTATTCTGTTTTTTTAACCAGGCTGCCATTGATCTTGATGACCAGCATTTTGAAGGTGAAATTTTTATATTTCAGAAGTTCATTCACCGTCATTTTTTCCACGGCAAACTCTTCCGGGTTATTATTCAAAAGTATTTTCATCCTTTCAATATTTCACTATTTCACCATTTCGCTATTTAACAAAATCTCCACAACCACATTCGCCTGCATGTTCGCCACGATGCCAACCCTTGGTGCAAGGGGCGGGAGGTCGGGGCCAATTTCAGATGTTTCATCCCCGCAGATATAGATGTTATCCGCTTTCCGGCAATGAATGGAATCGTTCATCCCCCATCCGGCCATGCCGATTCCGGTAACAACCGGCATCAGTGGCAGTGCTGTTAACATTGTCTCGAGGAACATCTCCTTTTCACCGGCAAGATCGAAAGCTTCAACCACAACATCACACGCAGAGAAAATCACCGGTATATTTTCGGGCGTCAGTTTCATATCATGGGCAATGACAGACACAACAGGATTCACCCGGCGGATATTTTCTGCAAGCGCCCTTGTTTTTTTCATGCCGGTCTGATCGGTGAAATAATACTGCCTGTTCAGGTTGCCTTCACTCACCACATCAAAATCTGCAACCACCAGGGTTCCGATACCAATCCTGGCAAGTGCCACGGCACAATTCGATCCCAATCCGCCGCAACCGGCAATTCCGACTTTCCTGGTTTTCAGCTGGCCTGATATCTGGTCAATGTTCATAAATCCTGATAATGTTGTAGCGCGAATCACGTTCAACCGGTTTTCTTTTCGATTCCCGGATCATGGTGACCATCTGCGAAACAGTCATGACCGGATTCTGGTCTTCGGCACCGGCCAGCGAATAAATCCGGGTGGTGTCATTGATGGTCCCGTCGAGATCGTCAACTCCGAAGGACAGGGAAACCTGGGCCAGTTTTCTTCCCACGGCAGGCCAGTATGCTTTCAGGTGAGGGAAATTATCCAGGAATATCCGTGCCACGGCGTACATTTTCATGTCTTCCGTCACAGAAACCTCCTGTATGTCAGACATTTCGTTGTTACTATTGCGGAATTTCAGCGGGATAAAGGCATTGAATCCGCCGGTGCGGTCCTGAACCTCCCGCAAACGGTCCAGGTGATCAATCCTCTGCCGGTAATTCTCTTTGTGACCATAGAGCATGGTGGCATTCGAAGGAATACCGAGTTTGTGGGCCGTTTCGTGAATATCCAGCCAGTCGTGCGACGTTGATTTCATGCCGCAAATCTCCTTGCGGAGGGTTTCATCAAAAATTTCCGCTCCGCCGCCCGGTATCGAATCAAGCCCGCAGGATTTCAGGTACGCAAGGCCTTCCTGCCTGCTCAGTCCTGATTTTTTGATCATATAGTCAAGTTCAACGGCCGAGTATGCTTTAACATGCAGGTCGGGCCGCAGGGCTTTTATCTTCACCAGCAGATCGCCGTAATAATAGATGTCACGGTCGGGATGAACCGCCCCGGTGATATGCAATTCCGCAACGTTCCTTTCCTGGGCCTTCACTTTTTCGAGGATCTCATCAACAGTAAGTTCCCAGCTGGTTTTGCTGAAATGATGTGAGTAGGAGCAAAATTTACATTTGTTGACGCAAATATTGGTGGGTTCTATGTGAAAATTCCGGATAAAACTCGCCGACGACCCGTTTTTCCGCTGCCGGACCAGATCGGCAAGCATTCCAAGGAATCCCAACTCCCCCTGTTCAAAAAGAAGGATCCCCTCCTCCCCTGAAATCCGCTCGCCCCCGATCACTTTCCTGGCAACCCCGCTCAGAAGATCAAAACTGTCAGTCAGTCCGAGGATTGTTTGTATATGTTGTTCCTGCATCTTTACAAAATATTCATGGTATTAAACGATCAAACCGGCAGTTATCACTGCTTGATGATCTTCCTTACAGCCTGGCTCCTGCCATCACTGATTCCCAGCATGTATATTCCTGGGGCAAATCCAGTCATGTCAACCTGAACCTGGCTGCCAGGCATAACACTCCAGTCGCGTTTGAACCGAAGGTTTCCCCAGATGTCGTGAATGGTGATGCTCACCGGGTTTCCGCCCCATGATCCGGTTTTCATGTTCAGCACCTGGTTCACCGGGTTCGGAAAAACAGTTATCGTTCCAGCCTGTGATGGTTCCCCGACGGAGAGCGCCCACCCGTTGATTGACATCAGCCCGGTATTATCCGGATCCAGCCAGCACTTCAGCATGCTGATGGAATCGGTCCCGTTTTTATCCCAGTGGTATGAAAACATGCCATAATAGTCCGGCAGATTCAGTGATGCCGAATCGCAGGAAGAGTCACCGCCTGTAAGGGTGCCGATCAGCCTTCCCATGCTGTCAAACAACGGCGATCCCGACGAACCTCCTTCCGTGGTTCCGTGCCCGTTGGGCGTTCCAGACCACGTTACCCGCCAGTGTGCCTGTGCCGGGTTGCCGACCCAGTGGGCAGGCTGAAGCGGCGAAGTATAGGTTGAAATTTTCTTGATGTCGCCCTGCGGATGGTGGATGCCGGTTCCCGACGGGCTGGGAGGCACCGTTTCGCGGCTCCATCCGTTAAAATACACTCCGAATGAATCGGGAATGGCGGATTTCAGCAGAACGAGGAAAAAATCGGAACCCGTGGCGCCGGCGTCTCCGCCGTGGGCCACCAGCGTTGCGCCGGTAATCGACCTCAGTGTGGGTTCAATGGTCGGATCCTGGCAATCTTTGCCTTCATAGTTAAAGTAAAAAATCCACTGGCTAAGGTCGGCAACAGAGGAAGATTTTCCGCAATGGTCGGCGGTGATCACATAAGGTTTGCCGTCGTTCCTGGTGTTGTTGACAAGCGACCCGGTACACCACAGGCTCTGGCCGCCGCGCTTGACGGTTATCCGCGTGACGCTGCGTTTTTCCTTCTGCCAGCCGCTCCCTTCCGTACAGTTAACATTCACCTCGCACACACCGGAACCCCCGAAGCCGTTCAGTGACGTGCCATAGCCGGTTACCCCGCGATAGGCATGCCCGACCTCTGATATATGAATATCGGGAGTAGGAAGATCCCCGGGGGCATTGTATTCAATCGTTAATTCATCTCCCTGTATCAAGCCTGTGGCAAATGTCGACAGGTCGTTATTGTTCAGTGACGTAAATGCTCCGAGCAGTTGCGTCCTCTTCGGATTATAGACAAAAACCTTTCCGCCTTCCGGAATATGGAACCTGTCGAAATAAAGAATCAATGCCTGTGCTCCCGGCGATTTGATACTGAGCCTCCAGATTCTGCCTGTTTCTGCGATATCCTGCCATTGCCCGGACGAGGTGATGCCGAGGTCGACCGGGAGGTTTACTGCAAAACGATAAGGCAGAGGAGCATCCTGATCCTCCTTCATTAAAACGTCCATGGATGGTAAAGGAGGAGTGATATATTCGTTAGGATCAGGTACAACCGCGGAAGAAAAACTGCGTGGCAAACCTCCCTGGCTTAACTGTGCAAACAACATAAACGGGAATAATATCAGCCCGGGAATCAGAATAAAAATGAAGCATCTGCGTATTTTCATGCGAAAAATAATTAATGGATAATGGAAACTTTCCTGATTGCCTCGTTCGTTCCCGAAACCAGGCGAAGGAGGTAAACGCCGCCGGGAATCCGGCTTACATCAAGTATTAACCGGCCTGTGGCAGGATTCTCCGTTGAAGATAAAACCTTCTCTCCCAAAATGCTGATCAGTTCTGCTTTCAAAGGCAACAGCCCGGTTCCGGGACAATTCACGGTGAGAAAATCTTTGGCCGGATTCGGGTATGCCACGATCCCGTCCAGCGGGTTGGACTCATTGATGCCAAGTGACGATGTAATGGAAATATCATCGACCATGAATATAAAGCCGTCGTTGGTTACACACTGGATGCCGATGTAAACATCCTGGTTTACATAAGCTGCAAGGCTGTAAGTTTTCTGTGTCCAGTCCGCCGGGGATGCCTCCGGCAGGGCGGTAAGGGGAACGAAACTTGCCGAACTGAGATCAGTATTGGAGACTGCGACATTATATTTTTCATCACCAAACTGGTTGTTGTAAGTTTTCGTCCAGAAAGATACCTGCGCATTCTCCCCCAGGCTCATTTTCGGGGAGATCAGCCATTTATTATTCGGGTTCATCGGCGGAGTGGAGGAGAAACTGCAACCCAGTTTCTGGCCGGAATGCGCCAACATGTTCACCAATGCCGGGGTGGTTTTGGAGGGGTTGAAACAAATGTACGCCATCGGCTGGTAGTTGTACGGAAATACGACAGACTGAATCCCGTATGTATTTCCGCCATTCACATCCAGCAATATCCATGGATTGAAATTCTTGGTAAAGTCATCGAGCGATTCAAAATCCAGGGACATTGTCGTCGGATAACCCGTGACCGTAATAAAAGCTGTTTTTATAATGGAATCCGCTGCCGTTGCGTTGGTTACTTTCAGGCTCACCGGGTAAATCCCCGGAGTATTGTAGCGAATGCCATGCGGATTTTGGAGCCCGGAACTGCCGGGATTCCCCCCGTTGAATCTCCATGACCAGGAGACAGGGATGCCCGATGATTGATCCGTAAAACTGACACTATCTCCAACCCTTACCGCGACTTTATCGGCCGAAAAATCGGCAATGAGTGTTGTCGTTGTCTGGGGTTTAACTTCCAGGTCATCAATCATCATGAGAAAATTGTCGTTCGAAACACAATGAATTGCAATGTAAATCTGCTGGTTGTTGTACGCCGACAGATTGAACGTCTTCTTTGCCCAGGATGTGGTCGTCGCAAGGGGCTGAGTACCGGAGATTACCGTAAAGCTTCCCAGGGTGTTGCCGGTGGTTGAAACTGCAACGGTATAGGTATCGAGGCCATAGGTGTCGTTGTACGATTTTACCCAGAAGGAAAAGCTGCCGTCGGTGCCAAGCTGTATGTGCGGGGAGATGAACCAGTCGCTGTTCGAAGGCGGGTTGGATGAAAAACATGCTCCGAACCGCAGCCCGGCATGCGGCTGAATCGCCTGGTCAGCGGCCATGGACGGTGTTACCAGTGCCGGGTTGAAACTGATAAATGCCATCGGCTCCGTCTGGTGCGGGAAAGAATAACCTGTAATCCCGTAGGTATCGTGCAGATCTGCATCATTAACCGTCCAATCATTGAAAGAAAAGGAGAAATTCGCCACGGTTTCAAAATCCATCACGTAATTGCCCGGATTTGGCGGAGAAGGCGCCAGGCCGAACAGCGCCTGCTGGTTATAGGAATAACTGACCGCACCCGGTTTAAGGTTGTCCAGGCTGAAGTAACCGTCAGAAGCACCACCAAAGCCCCAGTTGACGTGGAATAAATCATAGCCCTGGTAGCCATCGCAGATAAAAAATTGCTGATCTGCCCCGGAGATGTCAGTTCCGGAGTAAATGACAGGATGTGAAGCATCCAGTTCCGCCTTCAGCATGGTGAGCCACTCCGCAGCACCATAATCGGATTTTGATTTCCAGGTTGCCGTTGCCGGGTAACTGAAATACTTAACCAGCGCGGAATCCAGGTCTGCGGCCGTGGATGCGGATGCAGCCGAACCAAAGTTCATGTTTTGCGCCACCGCACACTGGTAAATCAACGTTGCGAGGCCATCATTGCCTGCATTGAGTGAATCGGGCATTCCAGCCCAGTTGTAATTCGTCGATCCGAAATTAGCGTACTGAATGCCGTACTTCGGGTGCGGATAGCCATGTTCACCGGTTCCGTGAGCCGGGTACTGGTAGTATTTCATGATCTGGGCCATTGCCACGGCACCGGGTCCGGCAGGCACGTGCAGGCAGGTGGTGTGCGATGCAGTATCGATGGGACAACCCGCATTGTACAAACAGCCCTGAGCCCACTTTGTCGAAATCACCGGGAGTTTATCCCTGACTCCTTTTAAAACCATGGATGTCCTTGCCGGAGAAATGCCCTGGCTTTGCACAACAAAGGGCAGAATCAGAATTGTGATGAACACAAGGGCCATTAACCGGGTTTTCATGTGGATCATATTGTGAATTTGATTTTACAAAGGTAATGCTTTCGGATATTGTAAAAAAAGCTACTTTTATGCCCGGTAATGTTACCCTTTTCAGTCACAAATAAAACCCTATGAATCAAAGTATATCGCTAAAAAAAGACCCGCCCGCATTTCTCCGGTGGATCGTGCTGATCTTCATCAGTCTTGCCATGTTTGGCAACTATTATATTTATGACTGCATCAGTCCGCTGGCGGATGTACTTAAAACCCAGCTTCATTTCACGGATAAAAATCTTGGGCTCCTCCAGGGAATATACAGCATCCCGAACATATTCATGGTGCTTATCGGAGGAATCATCATCGATAAGATCGGAACAAAAAAAGCGGCCCTGATCTTTGCCTGCCTGGTGTTGATCGGAGCCTTGTTTACGACCGTCAAAGGAGACATTGTCTTCATGGCTACAGGAAGGCTGATCTTTGGCCTGGGCGCCGAATCAATGATCGTTGCCATCACCACCATTCTTGCCAGGTGGTTCAAAGGCAAGGAACTCTCGTTCGCTTTCGGGCTGAACCTCAGCATCGCTCGTTTGGGTTCATTCCTTGCACTGAATTCTCCAACCTGGGGAAAATCACTTTTCGTCTACTGGCAGAATCCCCTGTGGATTGCAGTTGGCGCGGGAGTCATCGCACTGGTAACACTGGGGATTTATTTTTTAATCGACATCTATTCTGAAAAAAAATACTCGCTGCCGCAGGAAGGAAACCAGGACAAAGTCATCCTGAAAGACCTGTTCAAATTTGGGAAATCATTCTGGTACATCTCCCTGCTGTGCATCACCTTTTACTCCGCAATGTTCCCGTTCCAGACATTCGCAGTAAAATTTTTCAAGGATGTTCATCTTGCAGGACTGCCCGATGATGTCGCACGGGGCATGGGCGGATTTCTGTCAAGCCTGCTCACTCTTTCAGCCATGATCCTCACCCCGATTTTCGGATTGATGTCGGATAAAATCGGTAAACGTTCACTCCTCATGATGTTCGGTTCTGTTCTCATCATCCCGGTTTATCTCATCATGGGCTATGTTGTCCATGCGGTTGATCTTCCTCCTTCGGTGGTAAGCCTGTTTTCATCCGCCGATCAGAGTACCGGGTTTCTCGCCGGAATTGTTTATTTCGGAAACATGATCGGGACGCTGTTCACCTATTTTCCAAACATAGCCATCCCGATGGTGATCATGGGGATTGCATTTTCGCTGATACCTGCCATCATGTGGCCTTCCGTGGCCCTGATCGTTGACAATTCCAAACTTGGCACCGCCTACGGACTAATGACCATGATCCAGAATATCGGGCTTGCAGGATTTAACCTGATGATCGGATGGTCAAACGATTTCTCCGGGGCAAGTTCCGCTAACCCAGGTGGTTATCACCTGGGCATGTGGATTTTCAGCAGCCTGGGATTCTTCGGATTGTTCTTTGCGTTCATGCTGAGGCAAAATGAAAGAAGTTCAAATGCCCACGGACTGGAGTACGGGACCAAATACAACAAAAGACCCCAATAGTGAGGATACTTGTAGTTGCAGCCACTGTTTTCGAGATCCGGCCTTTTCTTGAAAAGCTTCACCGGGTCGGGGACCAGGATGACTGCCTGGGTCAATATCAGTATAAAACGCTTCACATTGACGTGCTGGTTCCCGGGGTTGGAATGATCCCTGCTGCCTATCATCTCGGCAGCCAGCTGGCAACCCGGAAATATGACCTTGCCGTCAATGCCGGGATAGCCGGAACATACAATCCTGAGATACGGCTGGGTACGGTGGTCAACATCACCGAAGACTGTGTTCCCGAGTTGGGGGCCGAAGACCGTGACAAATTTCTTTCCATATTCGAACTTGGCCTGGCTGATCCGGATTCGCCCCCATATACTGCCGGAAAATTAGTCAACAACCCGGACACCAATACGCTGCTTGCGAAGCTGGATATCATCCGGAACCTTCCGCGGGTCAGAGCGATCACGTCAAACACCGTGCGCGGCAATTCGGAAAGCATTGAACGGATCAGGCGCATTACCGATGCCGATCTTGAAAGCATGGAAGGCGCCGCCTTTTTTTATGCCTGCATGACCAAAAAAGTTCCCTGCCTTCAAATCCGATCCGTTTCAAATTTGATCGAAGAACGCGACAGGTCGCGCTGGAACCTCGACCTTGCCCTTAAAAATCTCAACAGCATATTGATGGAAATTTTCATTTCCATTGCCGCAGAAGGTTGAGAGACCTCCACATTTTCATTGATATTTATTAACGCATATGCTTACAAATCTCATGTTAATTAATTAACAATTCGATTGTTTTGTTATTATTTTTGTTTTTTCCGACCTATCCTTTGCCGGGTAATTGTTTTATGTTCATAAACGAATTGTTGCAAAATAATCAAGCTCAATGCTGTCCCTCGCAATTTCACCCTGCCCCAACGACACGTTCGTTTTTGATGGTATCATCAATCGAAAAATAGACCTTGAAGGATTAAAATTCAACCACCAGTTCCAGGATGTTGAAACCCTCAACAACATGGCCATGGCCGGCGGGGTCGACATGCTTAAAGTCAGTTTTTTCACCTACCTGATGCTCCGGCAAAATTATGTCCTGCTCGATTCGGGCAGCGCAATGGGTACCGGCAACGGGCCGCTGCTGATCAGCAAGGTTCCTCATTCGCTTGATGACCTGCCGGGGCTTACAGTTGCCGTTCCCGGGCAATACACCACTGCCCACATGCTTCTGCGTCTTGCCTCTCCCCTCATAAAGAAAAAGGTCTTCATGGTGTTTTCTGAAATTGAGGACGCAATAATTACAGGCAAGGTTGATGCCGGTGTCATCATCCATGAGAACCGGTTTACGTATGAGAAAAAAGGGCTTAAGAAAATCCTTGACCTGGGACAATACTGGGAACAGGAAACAGGCCTTCCCATCCCGCTTGGCGGCATCATTGCACGGAAAGAACTGGGGTATAACATCATCGGCAAACTCAACCGGATCATGTTTCGCAGCGTGGAATATGCGCTGAAGCATCCTGCTGATCCGATTCCGTTCGTAAGGCAGTATGCCCAGGACATGAATGAGCGGGTGATTCAGAAACACATCCGCCTCTATGTCAACGAATACACGCTTAGCCTGGGAACCAGGGGGAAGGTCGCACTTACCATGCTTCAGCAGATGGCGGAGGAGAAAGGGTTGATAAAGGAGATGGGGAAATAGCGAAATAGCGAAATGGCGAAATAGTGAAATGGCGAAATAGTGAAATGGGAAAATGGGAAATTTGAATGGTGCCGAAATTGAAAATGTCCTCCATTCGGCGCTTTTAAAGAAATTAATCAGGGAAGAGGATACCGCGGTAATATTTTACAATCTCACTGCTCTTGAATCGCGCATCAGGTACCTGGTGTCCTGCTTTCCGCAAAACACACTGCACGGGCTTGCCGTTAAAGCCAACCCGCTGACCCGCATCATGGAACTGGCCAGGGGCGTTTCGCCCAACATCGGGGTAGAATCCGCCTCCGCAGGCGAAGTGGCCATGGCGTTACATGCAGGCTACCGGCCCGACCAGGTGGTATTCGATTCACCCGTTAAAACCATCTCTGATCTGAAGTTTGCCCTGGCCCGGGGAGTCCGTTTAAATATTGACAACCTGCATGAACTCGAAAGGGTGAACAGCATACTCCCGCCAGGGCCGTGGACATCCTCAGGATCGGTTGGAATCAGGATCAACCCGCAAATCGGGGTCGGAACGATTCTTGAATCGAGTGTGGCAGGTGAATATTCAAAATTCGGCGTGCCAATCAGGTATTATCGCAGTGGACTTGAACAGGCTTTTCTCACGTATCCCTGGCTCACCGGAGTTCACCTCCACGTAGGGTCGCAGGGTTGCCCGGTGCAGATGCTCGTAGACGGCATCGGGGTTCTGTACGATTTCGTGGTGGAAATAAATCACAAACGCATCGCCGCCGGCTTCCCTCCTGTCTCCATTTTCGACATCGGCGGCGGTCTGCCTGTCTCCTATCAATCGGGCAAAGAAGCGCCTTCCATGGCAGAATATGCCGGGAATATTGCAGCGCGGGCGCCCCTGCTTTTCGATTCAAACGCGTTCAAGCTGATTACCGAATTCGGCCGGTGGACCTACACAAATTCAGGGTGGACGATAAGCCGTGTGGAATATGTAAAAACCGATCCTTCCGTCAAAACCGCCATGTTGCATGTCGGGGCCGATTTATTTGTGCGGGAATGCCTCAACCCGACAGACTGGCAGCATGAATACAGCGTGTATGACAGGGAGGGCATTTTAAAGCGCGGCACCGACGACCTGGCGTACAACCTTGCAGGCCCGCTCTGCTTTTCCGGCGATATTATCGCTAAAAACGTCCGGCTTCCAAAGGTAGAGGAAGGAGATTACATCGTCATCCACGATACCGGCGGATATACCTTCAGCATGTGGTCGCGATACAACAGCAGGCAAACGCCAAGGATTATCGGCTACCATTCGCACCGTTTTGAGATATTAAAAGAGAGGGAGACGGTGGAGGAAGTGAGGAGATTTTGGGAGTGATTCAGGTTGTTTTTTCTCCCGCAAACTGGTCATCCTTGTTTTTAAACAACACGTTGAAAGTGGTCAGGCTGCCGTAAACCCGGGTGATGTACTGCTGGATGTCCACCTTATCCTGGTCGGAAAGCTCGCTGGCATTCACTTTTTGTTCCAGCACGCGGAGGCGGTCACGAACCATCACAATCTTGTGAAAGAAAGTTTCCATGGGAATATCTTTCTCCTTTAGTCCCTGTTCGCCCGGATACATCACCAGCTTCCCGCCTTTCCACTTTGCCCCGAGGGGAACCGTTTCATGGATGTCGCTGAAACGCTGAAGCACCCGTATCAGGCTTTTCTCAATCTTTTCATAGGTGACCATTTCAGAAGAGGTCTCCACGGCCTCAATGGTCTCCATACCAACGTAATCCCTTAGGATCATGCGGGTTCCATGTTCAATAAAGGTAATTTCCCAGGCATCGGAACGAACCTGGATGATCACGCCTTTGCCGAATTGCGGATGCTTAACCCTGGAACCGATTCCCAGGGTTGATTCTGACATATCCATGTTTTCAGGGTTGTTATTTCGTCTTGATGCAACGAACCGAGAAACCTGCTTTTTTATCGTTGGTGCTTAAACCCATGTCCTTTGTTGCATGCGCAAAAAGAATATTGTTCGCCACGGAATCATTGACTTTACCGGCTGACCAGCAACCGCCCCAGAAATTAAGCCCGATGCACGAACCATCCGGATGCCTGACACCGCCCAACAACCCTGAGTTTGCACCCGGAGCCGCAGGTCCTTTGCCGATTGTATCCATTGCCTGCATTTTCAGCCCTGCTTCGCCGCCTCCGCCAAGAGACTCGATGATCACGCTCCAGTCCTTGTCAGTTGGCAGATGCCAGCCTTTGGGACAAGCAACCTGGGCGGCTTTCCATGTGTAGAGCCTGCCATAATTGTTCAGGTTGACCGAATCGTTGTTGTATGCCCAGCTTGCTGCAGCAACATTATACTTTAGATTTTGGGTCATCCAGGTCTGATTGCCGACTTTTGCCCAGTTGTACACCTGTTTGTCGCGTGGGTCGGTGAATGTTCCTTTCGTCTGAGCATTTATAAGCATGGGCAGAAAGGACAATGTGACAATCACTGCGATGGCAACACTCAGGCCACGGGCGGTTGATGCATTTTTCATAATTTGTTTGAGTTATTTGGTTAATTATTCCGGATTGATAAAACAATATTTTCTCTGCCGTCCTGCTTGCCATTATGATTGTATGGCTGCCGGGAAAAACGGGCGTGTAAAAGTAATCAGAAAATCGTAAAACTATACACGTTAGTGTTCCAGTTTATTTATTTTTGTAAAAAGTTAAAATTTTCACCTATGATTGTTGTCACAGGAGCCGCAGGATTCATCGGGAGTTGCATGGCCGGCAAACTCAATAACAAGGGATTCAGGGACATCATCATGGTGGATGATTTTTCAAGGGAGCAGAAGTTCCCGAATACCGCCAACAAAAGCTACCTGGAAAAGGTCGGCCGCAAGCAATTTTTCTCCTGGCTGGACCTTCACGCAGGGGATGTGGAATTCATCTTTCATATTGGCGCCCGCACAGACACCACCGAATTCAACATGGCGATATTCGATGAACTGAACCTGGATTACTCGAAAAAAGTATGGCAGGCCTGCTGTAAATACGCCATTCCGATGCTCTATGCTTCTTCTGCTGCTACCTATGGCGATGGCAGCCTGGGATACGACGATCATGATCCCGCATTAAGTTTCAGTTTGAAGCCGCTGAACCCGTATGGCATTTCCAAGAATGAATTCGACAAATGGGCGTTGCAGCAAACGACCTGCCCGCCTCGTTGGTACGGACTTAAGTTTTTCAATGTTTTCGGGCCGAATGAATACCATAAGGGCAGGATGGCTTCGGTGGTGTATCATGCGTTTAACCAGGCGGACAGGCGGACAGGCGGACAGGCGGACGGTATTGTAAGGTTGTTCCGGTCGCACAACCCTGCCTACCGTGACGGGGAGCAGTTGCGTGATTTCATTTATGTCAAAGATGTGATCGATGTCATGTACTTTCTGATGAACCATACGGGTGATTCAGGCATTTACAACCTTGGCACCGGCCATGCCCGCACTTTCGTCGACCTGGTGAGTGCCGTATTTTCGGCGCTGAATCTTCCTCCTTCCATCGAATTCATTGACACTCCTGCAGATATCCGCGACAAATACCAGTATTTCACCGAGGCAAAAATGGAAAAGCTGAGATCAATCGGCTACTCCCGTCCATTTTACTCGCTCGAAACAGCAACCGAAGAATATGTGCAGGGCTATCTTACAGGCCTTACCTGCTTTTAATAAGGGGTTGCCTCATTAAAAGTTAAAAAATGTTAAAATCATTTTTTTCTGATTTACCCCCGTATTTTTACTATCTTTGATTGCCTGTTAGGGCGTTTACAACCACTGTAAAAAACATTTCACCCTGATCAAATCCCTGTAAAACAGGGAACTTCCATTGCTTTTGCGATTACGATTACCTCCCTGGGTGTGATTGCGCAGATTCTGTTCACACCCTAATATTGTAACGTTTGTTCATCCATTAACCAACCAAAAACAAAGTCGTATGAAAAAAGTTCTACTTGCGTTATTACTTCTGGTTGCATCGAGTTATTTTGCAATCGGGCAAACAATTTTTACACAGAATTTCGAGGCGGTCTGGACGATTCCGTCGTCCCTTAGTCCTGCCTGGTCGGGCACGACAACGCCCGCCGACAACCAATGGCAGCGAGATGATTATACTACAGGGTGGACCAGTACATCCGGGGCTAATACCCCTGCAGGAGCCAATTCAACCCTGCACTCTGCCAGGTTTCACAGTTATGATGCATTGACAGGAACCACCGGTGACTTCATTTCACCTGTCATTAATCTGTCTGCATACACTGCCGGAGTAGTTGTTGTTAAGTTTTATTACATAAACACTTCAGGAACAGACGTTTTGAATGTATATTCCTCCAACGATGGTGGAACCACATGGTCTGTTGCACTGAGACCTGCTTTGGGCTTATCTGCAACATGGACTGAGTTTACAACTACCCTTCCCAGCAATTCCGCCACAACAAAAATTAAACTTACAGCGACCTCCGACTGGGGTGTAACCGATATCGGGGTGGATGAATTCAGGGTTCTCAACCCCATCACCCCTGCACCTCCCATTGCCTTTACGACCTCTGCCGTAGGACAAAGCGGCATGACGATAGGCTGGACAGATAATTCAACCAATGAAACCGGCTTCAGAATTTATAAATCAACCGATCAGGTTACGTATACACAGGTTGGTACTGACATTGCATCAACTTCAATTCCAATCACAGGAACACTTTATTCTCAACCTGTTACAGGATTACTGGCAGGTACCACTTATTATTTCAGAGTCGTTGCATTTACGGATGCAGAATCATCTTATCTCACCGGATCACAGATTACACTTCCTCCGGTTCCTCTCTGCGGAAATAAAACAGTTGGACCAACCGGCAATTACCTTACCCTTACGGCTGCTTTTTCTGACCTTGCTGCCAATGGCGTTTCCTGTGCCGTAAACCTGATTCTCCAATCGACTTATTTGAGCGCAGCTGAGCCTGCGTTCCCGATAACGGTGAATAACATTCCCGGAGCAAGTTCAACCTTTAAAGTAACGCTGTATCCTTCAGCATCGGGACTTTCCATCACCAGTTCCAATGCGACTGGAACAGTTAATTTCGATGGTGCCAAATATGTTTATTTTGATGGCCGGGTAAATGCCACTGGCGCTGTGAAAGACCTTGTTATTGAAAATTCATCGACAACCGGTTATGCCATTCAGTTAATGAACGGAGCTTCCAATAATGGCATCCAGTATTGCGTGGCGAAAGGAGCAAGCATTACCGGAACCAACGGGATCATTTCATTTGCCGGCACAACAGGAATCATCGGAAACAACAACAACCTGGTTGATAACTGCGAAATCAGGGATGGTGTTTCAAACCCGGTTTACGCGGTTTATTCTTCAGGTTCCACGAACCCGGCTGCCTATAACAGCAACAATACCATTTCCAACTGCCTGATCCATGATTTTTATGCCACTGCAGGTGGTAACCCAATCGGAGTCGGTATTTTCGGTGGTTCCACTGCCTGGACCATCAGCGGAAACAGTTTCTATATGACTACAGCCAAAAGCCCGACTGTTGCAATCGGCTATAATGTAATTTTCATAGCTTCGGGCGACGGCTTCAGCATCGTTAACAATTACTTCGGTGGTTCTGCTCCCCTTTGCGGAGGTGCTCCATGGACCCTCAACGGAAACGGGACTCCTCCAACCATTGCAAATTTTATTTATGTAATTCGTTTCGCAGGCGGGCTAACGGTCAATCCAAGCACTGTTTCGGGCAACACCATTAACAATATAATGATGTACACAAACCCCACGGCTGCCTCCATTTATTTCACCGGGTTGCTCTCCGTAGTAGGCATTCAGAATATCACCAACAATACGATCGGTTCAGCTACCGGCACAGGAGGTATTACTTTTTCAATAGGGAACGGCGCTTTTGCAACCACCTATGAAGGGATCGATTTCAGGGGAATGTACGGGAACGTCACAGGCAACACATTCGGTTCGGTTACGATAACAGGCGCTGCCGCTTCCGCTTCCACCTCCATTATAACGTTAAGACCCATTTCGGTCACCCCGACTGTTCAGAACGGACCAGCCTCCGTGAGCAACAACCTGGTGGGAAGTCTGACCACCGCAAACAGCATCCAGACGCCGGTGATGACAAATCCTCCTTTGCAAATCCAGGCATTCTTCATCTCTGCAGCCGGATCCGGAACGATGTCGGTGGCTAACAACACTGTTGCAAACATCAGCAACCTGTGTGCAAACGTATCTTCACATACTGTCGGTATTTACGGTGCTGGGACAGGTCTTCCCAATGTGTACAACAGCAATACTATCCGCGACATCACTACCTCCTCCGTCAATACTACCATGACCCTTGCATCAGTGGTCGGTATCTATTCATTAAACTCGGTCCCTGGTTCGATCATCCGTTCCAACAATATTTATAACCTTACCAACACTGCAGCTACAGCCACGGTAGGAATCCAGGGGATCTACACCGGGCATGCCGCCGGAACCCTGCTGATTGAGAAAAACTTCATCCATAACATCGGATTAGCCACCACAAGCCCCACGGCACAAGTCAACGGACTTTACCTGTCAAACGGCGGCACCTATGTAACTGCAAAAAACAACATGATCCAGTTGGGGATCAACCCCGACGGTTCTGCCAATACTTCCAGCAGTTTGATCAATGGCATCTACGAAAGCACCGCTACTGTTGACAGTGTGCTCAACAACAGCGTGTACATCGGCGGAGCGCCCGCAGCAGGGGTTACCGGCAGCACATATGCCTTCATCAGCACAATGACTCCCTCTCTCTCAACCCCAAGGTACTGCCTTGACAATATTTTCTACAATGCCCGCTCCGGTGGATCAACCGGCCTGCATTACGGAATCAAGATTGCCGGCACTACGATTTTCCCGTTGGGTGTGACCAGCAATTACAACCTGATCATCGCCAACGGCGCAACGGGAGGTACCTTTGGCAACTTCAACGCTGTTGATCAGCCGACATTTGCAGCCTATAAAGGAGCAACCAACACAGAAATGGCCAGCGGCAGCGCAGATCCGAATTATGTTGCCGCCACCGGCAACAGCGCTACGGCCAATTTGCATGTGCAAAGCCCGACACCCGTTGAAGGCGCAGGGATCGTATTATCTAATGTTACCGACGATTTTGATGGATTAACCAGAAGCCTGAACACGCCCGCAGATGTTGGCGCCGATGCAGGAACCTATACGCTTTCAGCCGATGTATTTGGTCCGAATATCAGATACGTCGCCATGGGCAACGGTACCACTGCCAACCGGTTGCTGACCAACTGGGCCACCATTACCGATAATGCTGGCGTATCCGGTGGAGCAAGCCTTCCGCGGATTTATTACAAGAAATCAACCGATGCCGATGCATTCGTCGGGAATACCAGTGCCAACAACGGCTGGAAATATGCCGTTGCAAGCAACACTGTCAGCCCGTACAGTTTCACCGTTGATTATTCCATTATCAATGGCGGCAGCGTGGTTGCCGGGGATATCATCCAGTATTTCGTGGTGGCCCAGGATGCAGCGAACAACCTTAGTTCGAATTACCTGATGGCCGGCGCCAGCGCCAACCCCCCGGTTCAGAACATCAATGCAAAACCAACGACTGTTCAAACCTACACGATTGTTGTCAATACAATTCCAACCACAATTACAGTACCTGGCACATACGCAACCCTTACTGCCACAGGCGGAGCATTCGACATGATCAACCAGGGTGTGCTGGCAGGCAATACCACCATTAACATTACCGGAGATCTGACCGAACCGGGTACGGTTGCCTTAAACGCATGGTCTGAGGATGTACCGGGTGCAAATTACACGCTTACCATCAAACCGGATGCCTCAACCTTACGCACCATCAGCGGCACTGCCGTTGCCACCGGAATTGCCATGATCAGGACTAACGGAGCAAGCCGCTTCACCATTGACGGCCAGGCCGGCAAACTGCTGACCTTCCGCAATACAAATGCCACGGTTGGAAACACAGGCCCGACTATTCAGTTCAATGGCGGTTCAGTGAACTGTTTCCTGAAAAATTCCACAATCGAAAACAACGGAACCACCACCACATACGGAACCGTCAATATTGGCACTACCGGGCCAAACGTTGTTGAGATTAACGGGAATGATATCCGTGATGCCACTGGCGGAACAGTAGGTGTTCAAACCACCGGAATTTGCAATGCCACTTTTATCAACTCCATCAGGGTGATTAACAATAACATTTACAACTATAAAAACTATGGGTTATATTTCACAACGGTGGCCGATGGTGCAGTGATAACAGGAAACAGCTTCTATTATAATTCTGCTACGGTTTCTACTGTTGCTCAATATGGCATTTATCTTCTCGGAAGTACGAATAACCATACCATCAGCAACAACTACTTTGGCGGTTCCGCTCCCCTTTGCGGAGGCACTGCATGGACGAATTCCTCGACCTTCGCCATTTATGGAATGTATTTAACCCTGGGTATTGTCACACCAACCACTATTTCGGGCAATACCGTTCAGAATTTCAACCTCACAAACGCTGGTGCTGCAAATATTTATGGCATCAACTTCACAGCAGGAGTTGTGAACATTCTCAACAACATGATTGGAAGTACCACGGTTCCGGGTTCATTTACAGCGTCGACATCAGCCGGATATTTTTATGGCATCTACGGTGCCGTGTCGGCTACAACAGCTTCCTACATCCAGGGAAATACCATTACCAGCCTTAACTATACCAACCCTTTACATACAGGGGCAATTTACTTTTTGGGGATTACCGCCGGGCTTGTAAAAGTGGGAACAGTTACCCCGAATATCCTTGGAAGCAATACCACCGCCGGCGCAATCTCGTATGCCGGTTCAGGTTCCCTCTGGGGAATTTATTGTGCTACCAGCAACCCGGGCAACGCGATTGAAAATAACATTATCGGTAACTGGACTTTGACAGGAACCGCAGGTTCGCCTTATGCCAGGGGAACGTATATCTATTCGGCCAATGTTAAAAAGAATAAAATCTTCAACATTGGATGCGCCAATGCCGGAATGACACCGTATATATATGGTTTTTATAACTATGGAGCCAGCGGCGTTACGAATGAATACTCCAACAACCTGGTATCATTGGACGGCGGTGCAGCAACCAATCCGATCATCTATGGATTTTACGACGGATCCTATTCTACCTCCTTCTATAATCTGTATTACAACGATTTCTACGTAAGTGGCACTGCAACAGGAACTTCCAGTACCTATGCCTATTACCGCAGCGTTTCCGCCTTCTACACCCTCAGGAACAACATTTTTGCCAACACCAGGGCTGCAGGCGGGACAGGAAAACATTACGCAGTTTATGTTTCTGCCGCTGGCGTATGGAGTTCAAACTACAACGATCTCTATTCTGCTTCCGGATCACTTGCCTACTATGGCGCCGATCAGCTTACAATGGCCGCATGGAAAACGGCAACCACCGGAGATCTCAATTCGCAAAATGTTGACCCTCTGTTTGTTTCATCAACCGACCTTCATACTGCCAAAGTTGAACTCAACAACGCCGGCACGACTGTTCCTACCGTAACAACCGATTATGCAGGTGCTGCACGTGGTGCGACACCCGATATCGGAGCATACGAATTCACAGTTGCCCCGGTTGTTACAACTACTGCCGCAACCCTCGTTACCGGTAGCGCTGCCACGCTTAACGGAACTGTTTTAGCCAATAATGAATTGGTTATTACCAGCTTTGACTATGGCCCAACGGTAGCTTACGGATCGAATGTTGCCGCTGTGCCCGTTAACGTTACAGGCACAACCCTTACCAACATATCAGCAAACATTACCGGGTTATCAAATTGTATCACGTATCATTTCCGTGCCAAAGGAATGGTAGGAGCAACACCTTATGTCGGCGCAGATATGACCTTCGGCACATTTTGTCCGCCAGCAGTCATTACTACTGCCGCAACCCTGGTCACCACGACTACTGCCCAATTAAACGGAACCGTAAATGCAAATAATTTTTCCACAACGGTATCTTTTGATTATGGATTAACGGTAGCCTATGGTACAAACGTACCGGGTGTGCCTGTTACGATAACAGGAAATACGGTGACTGCATCACTGGCCGGTCTCATTGGACTTGTACCAAACACCTTGTATCATTTCAGAATCAATGGCACCAGTGTTGGCGGAACCATCAATGGCAACGACCTGACCTTTACCACAGCCGCTGCCGCTGCAACCGTCACAACAACAGCCGCAACCTTAATCGGAACGACAAACGCCACGATGAACGGGATTATCAATGCCAACAATTCATCCACAACAGTCTGGTTTGATTACGGTCTGACAGTTGCCTATGGCACCACAGTTGCCGGTGTTCCTGCAACCGTTACCGGGGTTACCAATACCAACGTCAGCGCTGCCATCACCGGTTTGCTCACAGCTACCACCTATCATTTCAGGGTGCGCGGTGTCAATGCAGGGGGAACCACCAACGGCAATGACCTGACATTCCTAACGGGATGCCCGTCAGTATCAGCGGCTGGCCCTATTACAGGACCAGCCTCAGTTTGTGCGAATTCTGCAGGCAATGTATATACCGTCGGCGCAATCACCAACGCCACAAGTTACTCATGGACTGTACCTGCAGGCGCCACTATTACGGCCGGTGCCGGAACAAACACAATTACAGTGACTTATGGTACGACCTCAGGAAACATCACTGTGGCAGGAGTAGGAATATGCATGACAGGACCATCGTCGACCTATGCTGTAACCGTTAATGCACTGCCTGTGCCAACCATCACCGGGCCAGCCTCTGCATGCGTAAACTCCACTAACAATGTTTTCACCACCCAGGCCGGGATGACCGGTTATGCATGGACCGTTTCTGCCGGTGGCACGATAACCGCCGGTGCAACAACCAACGCGATTACCGTAACATGGACGACGACCGGAGCCAAGACAGTGACCGCAACTTACACCAATGCAAACAACTGCGCGGCAGCAGCGCCGGGTTCCTATTCCGTTACCGTCAATGCACTGCCGGTGCCGACCATTACGGGGACAGCCACAGCATGCCAGGGCGCAGCCGGCCAGGTTTATACGACGCAGGCTGGTATGACCAATTACGTGTGGACAGTCTCAGCAGGCGGAACCATCACTGCCGGCGGAACAGCCACCAGCAATACCGTCACCGTTACCTGGACAACTTCAGGAGCAAAAACCGTGACAGTGAACTACACCAATGCCAGCGGATGCGTTGGCGCTGCAGCCGGTTCATTTGCTGTAACTGTTAATCCAACGCCGTTACCCACCATCGGAAGCACGAACAACCCGTGTATCGGATCCACCAACAATGTGTACTACACCGAAAGTGGCATGA
>JBAXDH010000023.1:0-38476 GCA_037141055.1 bacterium
CCCCTTCCCCAAAAAGGGGAGGTTAAGACCCCATCCCCCTGACCCCTTCCCCAAAAAGGGAAGGGGAGAAAGTCCCTCCCTTTTTGGGGAGGGATTTAGGGTGGGGTTAGTACCCGAAAACGTCCTTCAATTCCAGCGTTGTAACCTGGCCGTATGATGAAAGGGTTTTCATATCCAGCGCCGAATTTTTGCCAAGCACCATGATGGTGAAGTTTTTATCCTTGATGAACTTAAGCTGGAATGCTTTCAGATCGGCGAAGGTCATCTTAGGCACCTTTTCAAACACATCTTTCCGGATGTCGTAGGTGAGCCCGAATTTTTCTGCATTCAGGTAACTGAACAACACCTGTGATTTTGTAATGCGCTCGGTGCGGATCTTGTTGATAATCGCTTCCCGTGATGAATTCAGTGCTTTCTCACTTTCGGGCATCTGGTTGAACAGGCCAACCATGGCTTTCATGGCTTCAGGAAGCTTGTCATTCTGCGTTCCGATGTATGAAAACAGGTAAAAGTTCTGGTAAGGCTGCAGCGGCGGGCGGTACCCTGCATAGGCGCTGTATGCCAAACCCTTTGACTCGCGGATCTCCTGGAAAACAATCGAATTCATGCTGCCCCCGAAATATTCGTTGAACAACCGCACCACCGGGATGATGGCCTTATCATACTTTTCCGATTTTGAAAGCATGATGATCTCAGCCTGCTTCATTTCATAATCCACCGTATATACTTTCGACACGTCGGTGGGCTTCTGCACGAATGTAACAGCGGCCGGCACCGGTTTCAACGCGGCGGGGGTGCGATGTTCCTTATTGAGCAATGCGGTCAGATTCACTATTTTATCGGGACCATAATAGAGAATTTTATGCTTAAACCCGGTTAATCCTTTTACCAGGGAAACCAGCTCTTCCGATTTCAGCGCATCCAGCTCGGAGGATGATAAAATATTGGTGGCCGGCGACTTTGAACCATATACGCCGTAGTTGTACATCGCCTGCCAGAGAATGGTCTGCTTCGACAGTTTATCATCATCGCGCCGTTTTTTGATATCGGCAACCAGGTTGTCGAGGGCGGGTTTGTCGGGCCGGGCGTCTGAAAGCAATTGTTCAAACAATGCCACCGAACTGGCCATGTTTTCGCTCAAACCGCTCAGTGACACCCATACCTCCACATCCGAACTGTTCACATTGAATGAACATCCCAGCTTGTATAACTCCTCCTGGATTTGTTTGGGGGAGTATTTCGAGGTGCCCAAGTATTTCAGGTAATCGAGGGCAATGCCGAGTTCCCGGTTATTATTGGTGCCCATGTCGAAATAATAGTACAGGGAAAAAGTGCTGTTCTCCGTGTTTTCCTTGTACAGCACAGGGATATTGCCATGGATGGTGAATTTTTTAATATCCTTGTCATAGTCAATGAAAACCGGTTCAATCATTTTACCAGGTTCGGCCACGATCTTCTTCAGGAAGGCCGATTCATCATCCCGGTTCATGGTGACCGGTGTAATCTGGGGCTTCATCACCTTGGCAGTTTCACCGGCCTTGCCGTTTCGTTTGTAAACGATCACATAATTGTTCCCATAGTTCTTGCTGGCAAAATCAACGATATCCTTTTTTGTAAGTTTGGAAAGCCTGTTTATGTCCTGCACCACCTCCGCGTGCGGAAGCTCCTTCACAAATTCATCCACCAGTTCCATTGCGCGGCCAGAGTTGGACTCATATGTCTTAATTTTCTCCAGTTTCAAATCATTGATGATGGCAGGGATCAGCCAGTCGGGAAACTCACCTTTTTTCACCAGTTCGATCTGTTCCATGATGAGGTTCTTCACCTGTTCCAGCGATTGTCCCTCCTTTGCCTTCCCGGAAAAAATATTCACGGAATAATCTTTTAATACATATGAAAAGGCACTGGCCTCCAGCACCTTCTGAGCCTGGTTCAGGTTCAGGTCCAGCAAACCGGCCTTGCTGTTGCTCAATATCATGTTACACATGGTAACCAGGTCGGCATCTTTGGTATCCGCTCCGCCAAGCCGGTATCCTATCGTAACCGATTCGGCATCAGGGCCCGCTACTTCCTTTACAATCGGCCCGGTGATCGGTGCTTCCACGGCAGGAATATAATGAACGACCGGCTTTGAGACCAGCTGCCCGAAGGTCGCATCCACCAGTTTTATGACCTCGTTCGGGTCGAAATCACCGGAAAGCACCACCGCCATGTTGTTTGGAACATATCGTGACGTGTAATAATTTCTCAGCGAAACAAGCGAAGGATTTTTCAGGTGCTCCACTGTTCCGATGGTGGTTTGCGTTCCGTAGGTATTTGTCGGGAACAATCCTGCAAACAAATCTTCGAAAACCTTGTCATCGTCGCGGTCCAGGCTCATGTTTTTCTCTTCATAAACCGTTTCAAGTTCAGTATGGAACAGCCGGAAGACAGGGTCCTGGAACCGTTCACGTTCTATCTGAAGCCACTGGCTGATTTTGTTGCTCGGGATATCATTGATATAAACAGTCTCTTCAAACGACGTAAATGCATTGGTTCCCTTTGCCCCGATCACGGATAACAATTTATCGTACTCGTTTGCAATGGCGTAGGTGGAAGCCACCCCTGACAGGCTGTCAATTTCATGGTATATTTTCTTCCGCTGAACGGTATCCAGCGTTTTTTTATACACCTCGAATTTGTATTCGATCTGATCGAGCAATACTTTCTCCTTTGCAAAATCCTTGGTACCGAAATCATCGGTGCCTTTGAACATCATGTGCTCGAGGTAATGAGACAGTCCGGTATTGTCTGACGGATCATTCTTGCTGCCGGTCCTTACTGCAATGGCTGTCTGGATGCGGGGAGCATCCTTATAGACCGTGAGATAAACACGGAGCCCGTTTTTCAATGTGTAAATCCTTGCTTTGAGGGGGTCGCCCTTCACCGTATCATATTTGTATGCGTTCTGCCCCACTGTGTACATTGTAATTACAGCAAGCAACGACACCATAGCGAACCGCGTAATCGTCTTTTTCATCGGTAGTAGATTAAGAGTTTGGAAATTAAACAGGAATTATGACTTGGATGCAAATATAACTAAAACAACCTTAAGTGGTAAACCAGCCCACCACTTTACCATTTTACCACTCACCACTTTACCACTTTACCCCTATTTGTGAAACCTCCTGATAAAATCCTCCACCTCAGGCACCCCGCCCTGGTAGATCAGGTAACCGTTGTAAGGCTCACGCGGCGTGATTTCGCTGTTGATCGGTGTAAGCATGATCTCCTTTACCCTGGCAAGGTCGCTTGTTTGCCCGAGCGCCCAGCTGAGTTTGATAAAGGCTGTTTCCGGGAGCATGTTCTCGGCCGGGATGATTCCTTTGGCCATGAGGTCGCGGCCTGTGTCGTACACGAACATGTGAACATATCCCCAGAGGGTTTGAACGGTCATATAAATGGCAACGCCTTTTGCTATGGCCCGTTCAATGGCCGGGTAAATCGGCTTGTTCACATGGCCCAGCCCGGTCCCGATGATGATGATCCCTTTGTATCCTGCATCAACAAGTGCATCGATCACATCAGGCTGCATGTTGGTGTAGTAATATATCATCGTAACCTTCTCCTCGTAGTAGGGCATGATGGTCACATTGCGGTCCTTGCGGCGGCGCTGGTAATCCTGCTTGATCGGAACGACACCCTGCCGGCTTACCGTGGCAATGGGCGTATCGCCGATGGTGCGGAAGGTGGACCGGTAGGAAGAGTGCATTTTGCGCACACGCGTCCCCTTGTGCAGGAAACCGTATTCGTCGGAAGTCGGACCGAACATGCATACCATCACCTCGGCAATATCGCCGTGCGCGGCTGCCGTGGCAGCGTGCATCAGGTTAAGCGCCGCATCGGAACTGGGGCGGTCAGATGAACGCTGCGACCCGACCAGCACGATCGGAACCGGTGAATTCTGCACCATGAAGGTCAGGGCTGCCGAAGTGTAGTGCAACGTGTCTGTTCCATGCCCGATGATAATCCCGTCAATTCCTTTTTCGATCTCTTCACCGATTGCGACGGCAAGTTTTTTATACTGCTCGGGTCCCATGTTCTCGCTGAAAACTGCGAAAAGCTTTTCGGTCGTCAGGTTGCAGATGTCTGCCAGTTCGGGCACAGCGCCATACAATTCGCCGGGTGAAAAGGCGGGAATTACGGCACCGGTGCGGTAATCAAGCCGTGAGGCAATGGTTCCGCCGGTTCCCAGCAATTTCACATTCGGTTTATCCTTGGAATAGGGAAATTCCTTTTCAGGGATCTTGTAAACGGCCTTTTTATATCCGAGTTCCGTGATGCCGGTAATCCCGTTTATGTCGACACCGATGTTGTACCCGGTAAATATCTTTAAAACAAGATGCTTGTCGTCCGTATTTTCTGCACGCGGCAGGATGGTGCCTTCAAAAACACCCCTGCTGCTGTCGACTCTTACCCTGGCCCAAACTCTTGCATTGAATTTTTGCAGTACTGCGAGTGCGCGTCCTTTGTATCCCTGGAATATATCTTCGCTCATAAGTAAATGGTAAAGTGGTAAAGTGGTGAGTGGTAAAGTTGTGAAGCCTGCGTGCTGGCAGGCGGTTCGTTATAGGGTTATATGGTTGCTTAGCTCCTTTAAGGACATGTTACCTGTGGCCAGTTTGCTCAGGTTTCCCATTACCCAGTTTCGCCCGGCCGAATCATCTTTCGATGTTCTGATATCCGAATATTTCCGGATAAGAAACGGCACTTTAGCAAGGATATCTTCCCTGGATACTTCCTTGAAATTTACCGTGACCAGGATCGATTCAAAATCCATTTTCGGATGCTGGTACAGGTGAAACAGCATGCGCTTCGCGATGCCAAGATCGATTTTTCTGTGCGTGAGGAATTTCAGCAATTCGTACACTTTTTCCTCCGAAAAATCAGGCAACAAAGGGTATTGCCCCTGCAGGTGCTTCAACGTATGCGCCAGCAGGCCGGCAGTAAATCTCGCCGGAATATTCAGTTCCGCCTGCGCTTTTTCCAGCAATGGAATGAGATTGTTTTTCAGAATAAAGGTATGGGTGTCTTCCGGCACATTCCATCCGGCCAACTGTGAAATCCGCTCCGATACCAGTTTCGGAAGCCGGTTCATCGCTTCATCGATCTCATCATCTTCCAGGGGAATCGGCGCAGAGTCCGTATCCGGGTACATGCGGTCGGCGCCTGGCAGAACCCGCTCGAACATGGTCGTACCATCTTCAAACGACTTGCGGGTTTCATTCGGCACACAGGTGAAAGCGAGTTTGCAGCGCTCCTCGATCGTTTCAATTGCTGTTTTAATATCGTCTTCGGGACCCCAGAAGATCAGCTGGGCGTCTTCATCCCTGCTTCCCAGGATGTGTTTAACCTTTGACCATGCTTTTTCTCCCACCACATCCTCAAACATTTCAGAATGCACCATATTTGGCTTCTCAATACAGGCGATGACCTTCAGCCTGTCGGAGAAATCGTCGGCGAACATTTTTCCCGGCTGGGTGAAATGTGACAATATTCCACGGAAATGGGGAAGGTTAACCAGGTACACCTTGAGCGGGAGATTTTTGGGAACACCAAAATTTTCCAGCTTGAAGTCTTTCGCTTTTGCTTCCCGGGCAGATAACTTCCAGTTGGCCTGGTCTTTAACCGATTTACCCAGGATGTCGCGTATGGCGAGCAGTGCCCATTGCCGGTAGGCTTCAACATGGGTGAGTTCCGGCATCCAGCCTGTGTGGGCGACGCCTTTTATCTCAACCCGTGTTCCGCCTTTGCAACTCACGTTCACATCGGCCCTGGTGGAACCGATACCGCTGCGGACCTTGCCGGTACTGCGGTTCAGGAAACGGATATAATCAGCGCCTTCCTTAACCTCATCCGGGTTTTTAAATTCGGGATAGGTCACAGTCTCAATGAGGGGCATCCCAAGGCGGTCGGTGCGGTAAATGCGTGTATGGCCGATGTCCGACACTTCCCGGCACGAATCCTCCTCAAGGCTCAGCTGGATCAGGCGGACTTTTTTATGCTTCAGCTGGATTTCCCCTTCGATGCCGATGATAGCCGTTCTCTGAAACCCGGTCGGGATGGAGCCGTCAAGGTATTGTTTGCGGGTGATGTGCACCTCTCCCACCACTTTGAGCTTCGAAAGCAGTGAAATGCCGATGGCCTGCGAAAGCGCTTCGCGGTTCAGCGGGAATGGCGG
The DNA here is from genome assembly GCA_037141055.1 of bacterium. GTDB lineage: Bacteria > Bacteroidota > Bacteroidia > Bacteroidales > FEN-979 > CAIVAT01. Next base: position 6,221 of record JBAXDH010000023.1, read on the forward strand.
TGTATCATCGACGTCGTAAGTACACGCCGTTTCATTTTTGATGCGGTAGATGATATTTTTCCGCGTCCTGAATTCCATCAGGGCCGTACCGTCATATTCTCCGAGTTCGCTCAGCGTTGGCCGCATGTGACGAACCAGTTCGGCATCAAAGTCATCCGGTTTCTGGAAAATCCCGGCAGGACAATGGCAAAAAAGTTTTTCTTTGGTCTTCAGTTGCTGGTGAACTTCAAGTCCCGACATGAAGCCAATGCGGTCGTAATCGGCCTGGGTGGCATTTTTTCGCGGGACATATCCAATATTTTGTTGTGTTTCGGCATGATTGCGCCTGGGATCAAAATTTTGTTTCATTGTACGGGCAGTAATAGTTTAAAGAGTTGTCAAAATTACCCATTTTGTGAATATCCTGCCTGAATTGTTGATTAATTTTGGTAACATTGACTTTAGTATCTTTGCCCCGTTATTTCGCATTCATGTTCAGAATCCAAAGATATTTCCTTTTCGTGCTAATACTGTTGAACCTGCAGGTTTTTTCGCAGGAACAGGAGAAGACAAAAATCCTGTATTCAGGCAACAGCTGGGAATTCAACAAGGATTTATACAAAGACGGACCACGGATCCTGGGCAATGTCGTCATGAACCACGACAGCGCATTTCTTTATTGCGACAGCGCCTATGTGAATGAAGCTGAAAACAAGGTCATCGCATATGGAAACGTGCGGATCAAGCTTAGCGACACCCTGAACCTCTACAGCGATTCACTCCGGTACAACGGGAATACAAAAATTGCCAATGCCTACAGCCATGTAAAGCTAATTGACAACCAGAGCATCCTTACAACCGACACCCTCGTATACGACCGCAACACCCGGATTGCCCAATACGATTACTGGGGAAAAATTGTTAATGATAAAAACAGCCTGGTCAGCCACCACGGTTACTATTATACCGACAAAAAGGAATTTTTCTTCAAGGATAAGGTGATCATGATGAACCCTGATTACAACATGTATTCCGACACGCTGATGTACAACACTGTCACCGAAGTCGCCTATTTTTACGGACCCTCGCACATTATCAGCAAGGACAAGGTGGATTCGATCTATTGTGAAAACGGCTGGTACAATACGCAGTCGGACGTTGCCCGTTTCCGCGACCGGGCCCGGATATACCATGAAGCAACCTTTCTTACCGGCGACAGCATGTACTACGAGCGAAAGAACGGTTACGGACAGGTTTTCCGCAAAGCGCTGATGGTCGATACGGTGCAGCATATCGTATTGATGGGCAATTATGGCGAGATGCAGCGCAAGAAAGGCTTTGTGTTTATGACAGACAGCGCCGTCAGCGTTCTGATCGACAAAAAAGATTCATTGTTCATGCATGCCGACACCGTTCGTGCGACATTTGACACCGCGCAGGAAATCAGGCAGGTTTTCTGTTTTTATAAAGTGAAATTCTTCCGCCACGACCTCCAGGGGATGTGCGACTCCCTCGTATACCTAAGCAAAGATTCAGCGATGACCATGTACCGTTTGCCGGTGATCTGGGCGGATTCGAACCAGCTGTCGGCCGATTCCATCAGGCTCACGATGCGCAACGGCGAGGCGGATTCACTCAAGATGTACAGTTCGGCTTTCATCATCTCAAAAGATGATACCGGATCCTACAACCAGATCAAGGGAAGAAACGTACTGGCGAAATTCCGCGACAACCAGCTCTATAAAATCAACGTGCTGGGCAATGCCCAGACAATCTATTATGCCCGGGAGGAAGACAGGAGCCTGATCGGCATAAACATGGCCGTTTCAAGTGATATGCTGATTTTCCTGGAGAAGAACAAACTGAAATCCATCACCTATATCAACAGCCCCGAGGCTCACCTGGTGCCTGAAAAAACCGTTCCTGAAAACGAGCGGAAACTGAAGAATTTCAAGTGGGAGGAAAAACGCCGGCCAATGAAAAAGTCCGACATATTTATCTGGTAGCGTCCGCCTGTCTTAGAACACCGAAACCTTCACATACTTCGACGGATTTTTCTTAATATCCTCCAGCAGTAAATTCAGATCGCGGGCGGCCTTCTCCACCTCTTTGTAAAGCTGTTCGTTGTTCAGCAGCTGACCAACGGAACCATCACCCTTGTTTACCTTCAGGAGAATTGCATCCAGGTCGCCGATGGCCTTGTTGACCTGCGCAATGGTATATGGGATGCGTGCTTTAGAGAGGGAGTCGCTCAGGCTGGAAAAATTGGTGAGAATATTGGTGATCTTGTCGTTGCTCCTGTTTAAGTTGCTGCTGATCGACTCAACGTTTGTAATGATCTTCGCAAGGTTGTTGCGCTGCGAACCCATGAGGGTGTCAAGGTTTTGGGTGGTATGCGCAATATTCGAAAGGGTTTGTTTCACATGTTCGATCGCTTCAACCAGGTTGTCACGGGTATTTTTATTGAGCACCTGCTGAACAATGACGGCAATGCTGTCGATAGAACTGATCAGGTTTTCCGCCTTTAGCTTCAACGGCAGGACCTGCTTGTTGACCGCCTGCCCGAGTGTTGCTTCTGTTTCCGAAATCAGGGTATCCCCTGAAACTGCCATTTGCTTTGAGTTACCGGGAATGATCTCCACTTCGGGGGAGCCCAGCAAACTGGAACTGAATATCCTGGCATTGGAATTTTTCGCAATCGGGTAGTCACCAAGGATGTAAAGTTCCACGATAATCTTTTCAGGATTTACCGGATTAAAATAAAGTTTCTTCACCTGGCCAACCTTCAATCCCTTGATTGAAACAGGATTGGCCGCAACCAAACCGTTCACCTGGTCGTAAACCGCATAAAAGGTCCGGCTCGTTTTGAGCAATTCCAGCCCTTTAAGGTACATCAGTCCCCAAATGAGAATTGCAGTTGCAACCACAAAAACGACTCCGACCTTTATCTCTTTCCTGATTTTCACAACAACGTTTTTGCAAACTTACAAATAATATTTTTACTTCTTCAGGAGCCTGTCAGCCTCCGGTTGCGGGATTCGCTCATCATTCCTGAAAATCACGATGAATGCGTCGCTGACTCCCTTCTCCTTTACCTGTGAAAGTAGCCGGAGGGCTGGCTGCAACTCCTGTTCATTGCCTACGGTATATTTGTACATCCCGCCGTGCCGGTACATTTTGACATCTTTAAAACGGGAGAATTTTGGGTTGTCCGTGCGCAGTTCCCGGGTTTCAGCAGAAATCTGAACCCTGAACGACAGGTTGCCCGAAGACTCACTTTTCTTATTCTCTTTAACAACAACCGTTTCATGCACGGGTTTGCCAGTTTGTTTCACGGGAACTTCCAGCTTTTCAGCAACCAAAGCCGTATCGGCAATATTCTTGAATGCCCTGAAAATGGCAGATGCGATATAATCCTGGCCCTTTGCTGACATTAAAAATGTCTCTTCGTCAGGGTTGCTCAGGTAGCCTGTTTCAACCAGCACACTCGGCATGGTGGTTTTATACAGGACAAGAAACCCCGCCTGCCTGACTCCCCTGTTGTTCATACCCACCCGTTCCTCCATCTGTTCCTGGACTGCAGCGGCAAAATCGGTGCTCTTATCCAGGTTCAGGTTTTGATTGAGGGAAAAAATGATATAGGATTCATCCGAATTCGGGTCAAAACCATTGTACGATGACCGGTAATCGGATTCGAGCAGGATGGCCGCATTTTCAAGCTTTGCTATATTGAGGTTTGCCTCCGACTTATGCAGGCCCATCACGTATGTTTCAGCGCCTTTGAGCATGTGGTTCTTGTTGGCATTGCAATGAATGGAGATGAAAAGGCCCGCCTTCGATTCATTGGCAATCGCGGCACGGCGGTATAACTCCACGAAGTTATCCTTGTCACGGGTATAAATTACCCTCACATTCTTCAGCGAAGACTGGATCAGATTACCGAGTTTCAGGGCGATGGCAAGGTTGAGGTTCTTTTCCTTCGACTGCTGCCCCAGTGCGCCGGGATCGTGTCCGCCATGTCCTGCGTCAATAACAACGGTGCGTATATCGCCCCGGCGTTGCGCATCGAGCGAACACGGGAGAATCAGCCAGAACAGTACCGGAAAACACCAGATCAAACGCGGCATCCGTGAATTTGGATTGTTAAAGTATCTTAAAAAGGCCCGGGTTTCAATAATTTTGATTAGTTTTGGAGCCCGAAGAAAAACGGTCTTCAACGCCTTTTTATTCTGAATTTTTACAGTAAACAAAGATAGAATATTAACCTCAGAATTCAGAAAAGAAGTTGTTAACGAAATTATTAACAAGGTCTTTCCTCTATCCGCTTCTTTTGGTCCTTCTCTTCCTGCAAATCACGGATGTGGTCGCCCAGGATACGATCCGGCAGCCAAAAGGTGATGTTGTCATTGTGCCCCGCGGCGAGATTGGCAGCATTAAGCCCGACTCATCCAGAACCGACTCAATAAAAGCCAGGATAAAAAACATGATATCGGCACATGCCGACACGGTTGTAAAAAAAGCAAAAAAACAGAAAACGCTTGATGCCAAGGTGGATTACACCGCCAAGGATTCACTGCGGTTCGAGATTAAGGGACAGAAGGTATACCTGTACAAGGTTGCCAAAATAAAGTACCAGGAGATATCCCTGAATGCGGACTATGTTGAGATCGACTTTGTGAAGAATGCGGTGTATGCCAGCGGTGAAAAAGATTCGACGGGCAAGATTATCGGAACGCCGGAATTCAATGACGGCACTCAAAATTTCAAGTCGAAAACGATCAACTATAATTACACGACGAAGAGGGGATTTATCAACACCGTGTTCACCAAGCAGGATGAAGGTTACCTTCACGGGACGGTGGTAAAGAAAATGGAGAACAATGTAACTTACATTAAATCCGGATCATACACTACCTGCGATCTCGAGGAAAACCCGCATTTTGCTTTCAAATTCAACAAGGGAAAGGTGATACCGGGGAAACGCGTCATTACCGGCCCTGCATACATGGATATTGCCAATGTCGCAACCCCGCTGATGATTCCTTTTGGCTTCTTCCCGAGCAAGGTCGGCAGGAGGTCCGGGATTATCATCCCGACTTACGGCGAATCTGCCGACCGCGGGTTTTATTTCGAAAATTTCGGGTATTACTGGGCTGCAAGCCAGTACATGGACCTGACTGTCCTCGCCGACATATACACACGCGGCAGTTGGGCAATCAAGCCAACCCTGCGCTATAATAAAAGGTATCATTACAGCGGCTCGTTTAATTTCAGCTATGCGGTCAATGTTCTTGGGGCAGCCGATTCACCCGACTACCAGAGCAGGAAAGATTTTCAGATCCGCTGGACTCATGCCCAGGACGGGAAAGCGCGCCCGCACAGCAGTTTCTCCGCCAATGTCAACATCGTGAGCAACTCGTTCAACAAATACAACCTGTCGTCAAGCGCACAATCCTACCTTTCCAATACATTCCAGTCGAGCGTAAACTATTCCACCAATTTCGCAGGCAAATATTACCTGAACCTGAACTTCAACCACAGCCAGAACACGCTGAACAAAACCATCAACATCACCCTTCCGCAGGTTGCCTTCTCCGTGAACCAGTTTTATCCTTTCCGCAGGCAGAATCCTGTCGGGAAAATGAGGTGGTACGAGCAGATCAGCATGAAATACAACATGGATGCGGAAAACCGGTATAACACATCCGACACCAACTTCATGAAAGGGAACTGGGCCGACTCCATGCAGAACGGGATGCGGCACACCTACCCGATCAGCGCAACATTCAGAATCCTGAAATACATCAACTGGTCCAATGCAATCAACTTTACCGACCGCATGTACCTTAAAACCATCCGGAAATATTACCAGGCCGACACCATCGTTGATGCCGGCGACACCATCCTACCCGGATACAAAACACGCAACCTGCCCGGGTTCGCAAATGCACTCGACTTCAGTTTATCCACTTCGATGAACGCCCGCATTTACGGGATGTACCAGTTCCGGGGAAAGGGACTTTTCAGGGCAGTCCGGCACATGGTCACCCCTGCGGTATCTTTTTATTACACGCCGAACTGGGGTGCGCCGGGAATCGGGTATTACCGCTCGATCGATAACGACACCAATTACACCAACCCGGGGAAATACTCCATCTTTGAAAAGTCAGTTTATGGCTCGCCCCCCGGGCAGAAATCGGGGGCAGTATCATTCTCAATCAGCAACAACCTCGAACTGAAAGTCAGGAACCGTAAAGACACCATAACCGGCGTTAGGAAAATCGCCCTCATCGATGATCTTTCCATCCGCTGCACCTACGATGTTGCCCGTGATTCCGTGAACTGGTCGCCCATTACCATCAGCGGCCGCAGCACCATCATCAAAGGACTGACAATTCAATACGGAAGCACGTGGAACCTCTACACCCGCGATTCGCTGGGAAGATCGACGAACACTACCGAATGGGAGGCTAACCACAGGCTGATCCGCCTCGACAACACAACCTGGGACCTGGGTTTGTCGTATTCGCTGTCGTCGGAAAAAGCGAAAGGCAAAAAAACGACCCAGAAGGGTACCCCGCAGGAACGCAAAGACATCGTCGATTATTACGATTATTATGTTGACTTCGACATCCCCTGGAGTTTTTCGGTCAATTACAATTTCCACTACAACAAGCCCTGGGTCAATTCCTCGAAGAAAAGGGTGGAGCAACTGACACAGACACTGAATTTTAACGGACAGCTCAACATTACGCCAAAATGGAAAATTTCCCTGACCTCGGGATGGGATTTTGTTGCCGGGCAGATTTCCTACACCTCGATCGATGTTTACCGCGACCTGCACTGCTGGGAAATGCGCTTCGGCTGGATTCCGAAGGGCGCCCAGCAGAGCTGGAATTTTTCGATCAATGTCAAAGCCTCGATCCTCCAGGATCTCAAATTGAACAAGAAGAAAGATTTCAGGGATTATGCGAATTAAATAGTGAAATGGCGAAAAATCGTAAATCGTAAATCTAAAAATCGTAAAAATGAAAAAAATCATCATGACAACAGATGCACCGAAGGCTATTGGTCCATACAGCCAGGCGGTTGAAGCCAACGGCATGTTGTTCATTTCCGGGCAGATCCCGATCGATCCTGCCACCGGAAAATTTGTGGATGGAGGCATCACCGAACAGACCGAACAGGTCATGAAAAACATTGGGGCTATATTGGCAGAAGCCGGTTATGATTTCAGCGATGTTGTCAAGTCGACCTGCCTGTTAAGTGACATGGACAATTTCGCTGCCATGAATGCGGTTTACGGCAAATATTATCCAGGGAATCCGCCGGCCCGCGCGGCATTTGCTGTTGTCAAATTACCACTGGGGGCACTGATCGAGATTGAGACGGTTGCCTGTAAGTGAGCAGGCGGACAGGTGGGCAGGCGGACATGTTGGTGATTGCTCATCGTTACTCCCCCATCAAAACATAGGGTGCCCAGATTGTTGGTATCGTTGTAGAATTGCAGTTAATCCATTGTAATTTCACTTCCCGCAGTGCAGCGCTGTAAGTTTTTCCAGACAGCCACAACCGGTAAAAATCGAGCATAAAATGCTCTGCCAGGTTATCGGTCACATTCCATAAAGTCGCAAGGATGTTGCGCGCTCCAGCCATGAACAGAAGCGCCGGCAAAGAAATGCGGGGAGTTTCCGAACTGAACCTTTCAACCGCGGAGCCACATGCATTCAGTACAACCAGGTCGGCATCCAGCTGCAAAATTTTTATCTCATCAATGGTCAGCAAGCTTTCCTGTCTTTGTTTTTTTCCCTTGCCCGCCGTGCTTTTATTAAAAAGAAAACCGCCGGCGCCATTGCCTGTTCCTTCCGGCATGTAATGCGTTGCAAGGTGAACGATTTTGCCCCGGCAAGCTCTTTCCTTAAAATATTTTTTTCCGTCTTCCTCGTCATATACCAGCCAGGATGACAGTCCTTTCTGGCGGAACAAGGAGCCGATTGATGCAATTTCGCTGCGCGACCGGGGCAGAGGTGTATAATGTTCCTGTTTGCTGCCCGCCGGTGAAAACCCCATGAAGGCAAACTGGTAATCGTCCGGATTACCTGAATGTTCACTTCCCCGGCTCATCACACGTTCATTCCAGGATACCATGGAGCAATGATAAACCACCTCAAAATCATGAATAAGATAATGGAGATTGCATAAATTACTACAGGCGTCCATGCTGTCGCGGCGGATCAAAGCCTCGAACGGGAGCCCCGCAAGACGGTCATCCGTGATGATAATCAGCCGGTGTCTCCCTTTCAGAAAATCACGGACAGGTTTGATCAAAAACTGGTAAAGAATCTCCCCGTATGTTAAAAAATCAATGGGGTCGGCAGATTTCAGCTTGTACCGAAATGATTTCAGACTGATCCAGAACAACTTGTTCAGGGATAACCTCACTGACATCGTCGACTCATTCGCAATAGCGCTGACCTGTACCACCGAATCAAAAATGTTATATTCAAGCATCACTTCCTCTTCATTCAGATGGCTTTGAACATATCGGACATCTTCAGGCAACGGCATCGGCTGTGCCTCAATACATTCGGGAATCATCTGGATCATGATTCCGGGCAAAATAATCGTAAACCACGAAATAGTTGTTTTCATCGCATCCGTATTATCCTGTTAATAAATCGTGAACTTCCCCATGAGTACCATGTTCTCCTGAACCATGATTTTCCAGTAATAGAGTCCTTCTGCCAGCACACTTGTTTTTAAGCAATACGAATTGTCGTTCAGAACCATCTTTTCACTTATCTGCTTGCCGCGATTATTCATAATGAAGATGGAAAGCGGGACGATCCTTCCGGAATATTGCCATGAAAACAGTATCTCGCATCCCTTAGGAACGGATATGCCCGATTGCGGCGATGTGAGCCTGACATGGTGCGATCTTGTTACCGTTCCTGCCAGCAGTTCAAGTTCAGCCATCGGCTTATAATTTTCAGCCATCAGCATCCGGTGCACATTCATCCCGGGGATTATGGTTCCTTTATGTTCAGAAAACAGTGAACAAGGCTCACCGGCGGATGTTCCCGAACTGCTGCCCGGGTTTCGCTGCAAACGGAGCTGCTGTGGCATCAAACTTACCGCCGGAGTGCCGGTATTCGCCCGGAAAAGGTAAAATAGTCCGCCAATCATAGCCAGGAATAACAAGGAAGCAGCAATCATCATGAAATTTACCAGGGGACTTCCCACCCGGCTTTTTTGCGCTGCCGCATTGACTTTGTTCATCAGGTCTAACAGGTCGCCATCGTTGAGAAGCCGGTTCAGGCTGGCATCGATGTTAACCTCGGAACGGAGCAGCGGATTGACAAGCAGCCTTTTCTGAAACAAAGCTTTCTCGGTGTCATTCAGCTCATTTTCATTGTAGCGATCAATCCAGTCGCAGGTGATTTCGTGGTCCTTCATACGCTAAAAATTGTTGACATTCAGGGTCGTTCATGATTTTTTTCCGCAAAAGATTTTTACAGGAATACTTCCGCGTTTTAACATATACATCATCTTTATAATTCAAAAGCCTTGCAATTTCCTTATACGGGATCTTAAGACAATACAATTGCAGCAACCGCCTGCATTCAGTAGGAAGCCGCATGAGATGTTTATACAGCAGCCGTTGGTGCTCAAGATATTCATCTTTCAACTCCTGGTCGGTCACGGAACATTCTGCCCTTGCATCGTGCTCCGAACAGTCGGCCTGGTATAGCAACCTGCACTTGCGCTCAAGCCGCTGAAGCCATAAGTTTTTGCAGACCGACATAAAATACGTCTTCAGGCTGCAGTCAAGGACGAACGGCTGAACCAGGCTTCGTTTGTACAGAACAACGATGGTATCCTGAAACAAATCTTCAGTATCCTGCTGGTTACCGGAATTTTGCTTCACATAGTGGCGCATGACCGGGTAAAATTCCTGGTACAGGTAATCAATAAAAGTGCCTTTCCTTTGTCGCAGGCCTTCCACTAACTCCTCATCGGTATATTGCAGCATCATACTCACGTTATATGAATGTTAATCAGGATAAATTCAAAAGGTGGGTCAATTGTTAATAACTTTTGCAAGTGCCTGTATATCAAAATACAAAGACGACATAAAATAAGTAATTGAATTTGCGTTCTTTTGCGTCATTGCGATAAACATCTTAATTTGGCTTTTCGAAGCAGACGCAATATTATAATGACAACGTTGAACCGAAAAAGGTTGGAAAGGGAATCTGAAAAATGCTGTAAAAAAGAAATTTTCACGATCATCCTGCTTTTAGCGCAGCAGTTGCAATTTTTACATTAATTTTATAGCATTATTTACAGGATTATCCGAGCAGCCACATCCATGGAGAAAAAGACCAGGAGCATTACCGTTATGCAGTTTGACTACATCATCAGGAATGTGAATGACGAGGAGGTTGATATTCACGGCCATCCGAATCATTACAGCGAATATGACCCTGACGGACGGCCGATCAGGGAGGTCAGGTACAACCGCGAGGGTGAATTTGAAGAGATGTACGAATATGAGTACGACGGGCAGGGCAATCTGACCAGGGAGGCTTATTCCCCGGTAGAGGATGAAGTTGCCGAGGAAAAAACCTTCGTCCGGAACGAGGCAGGACTGGTTCAGCATGCATTGAAGCGCTACCAGGACGGGTCCATCGACACCATTGCATACCTGTACAACGATTCGGGTGAACTGGTCAGCAGGACCACGACCACGGATGAAGGCGAAGTGGAACAGGTTGAAACATTTGAATGGGAAAACGGAACCCTTGTAAACCGCAGGGTGACCAATGAGAACGGCGAACTGATAGAGGAACCCGGCCACGATGAAATCAAACCAAATGAAACCCGCATTACCAGCAACGAAAAAGGCCAGGTAATCACCGAAGAGGAACTTGATGAAAATGGCGAAGTTTTCATGACCGTTAACCGCAGCTATTTTGACGACGGCCTTGCCGATGAGGTTGATGTTTTTATTGACGGGCAGGGCAAAACCATCAGCCGGCATTATTTTCTTAAATATGAATATACCTTCTTTGAATAATCAACGTTATTATCTGCATGAAAAATCATCTACTGGTCATCCTCTGCGTAATCTTAATTATCCCGTTCTCAGGATGCAAAAAAAAATCTTTTGACCCTTCAGTCAAATCCCGGCAGGATTTCATCGGAACCTGGAAAGGCAGCATTTCCACGTTTAAGAACAACAAACTGCTGTTGGAATACGGCACGATCGTGATCTATCCTGATGCCGCAAACACAACCCTGTCCGGCATCCTGTTCATGAAAGAGACCAATACATTTCACGAATTTCAGTTTGTTGGCGGCACACTTTATTTCAAGGTTGACAACAGCGACCCCAACAGCCCGTTGTGCCAGAACTGGACCCTCGAGGGTTATGCGGCATTTACAGCCGAAGGGACCATAGATATCCGCATCAGCGGGAATGAATGCGGTGAACACGGCAATGAATATGTGAACTGGTCAGGATCCATGCTGTCTGCGCAGGTTCCCGCCGATTCCCTGAAATCCTACAGCTTTGCAAAAGCCGGAAATTCATGGACCTATAAAATCACCATGAAAAATGGAGATTCATGCCAGGTTCAGAAGCAGATCAGCCAGGTTTCATCCAGCTACCTTTTTGCGGGACCTGTCACACAGACCTGCGGCTGGATTGGGCAAAGCAGGACGTTTACCTGGAATGTAAACCCGTCGTCATTTGCGATTGTCAGCGACTCCACTCTCAGCCTCAAAGGTTTTAGTTTTCCTGTAACTGCCAGGCCGGGTATCGTTTATTACAATTTCATCAGCAACGACACCACCACCGTTACGCTCCTCGATACAACACAGATGATAACGACCCCGGCAGGTGTTTTTTCCTGTTCATGGTTCAGGTACACGGAACCGGTGTATTCAGGGCTGTTAAAAGTGAAAAGGACCTCTTACCTGTGGCTGAACAACCAGTACGGCGTTATCAGGCAGGAAGTGGATAATCCGTCAGATTCAACGGATGTCAAAATCCAGGTGCTTGTTTCAAAAACTTTCTGAAGAAATTAAAAGAGGCCGGTGATCAGCGAGTCGGCAACTTTGTTTGGCAGCGTTACGCACAATGCGGGTTCATCCTGCATGGCCTTGCGGATGGCAAACAGCGCTTCGTCGTTGCGTCCCCATGCCCTGCGGGCAATACCGTTGTTCACATCCCAGTGAAGCATCATGCGCAACCTGCGGTCGGCATCATCCGTTCCGTCGAGCACCATTCCAAAACCTCCGTTGATCACCTCGCCCCATCCGACGCCTCCGCCATTGTGTATGGAGACCCAGGTGGCGCCGCGAAAACTGTCGCCTATCACGTTCTGGATGGCCATGTCGGCTGTGAATGCAGAACCGTCGTAAATGTTCGATGTTTCCCTGAAGGGTGAATCGGTTCCGGAAACATCGTGATGATCGCGCCCCAGAACAATGGGTGCCGAGATCAATCCGCTCCGGATGGCATCATTGAATGCAGCGGCTATTTTTGTACGGCCTTCGCAGTCAGCGTAAAGAATCCGGGCCTGTGACCCAACAACCAGCTTGTTTTTGCCGGCCTCACGGATCCAGTGGATGTTGTCGCGCATCTGCATCTCGGTCTCCTTCGGTGAAGTTGAGGCAATCTTTTCCAGGACATCCCCTGCAATTTTATCGGAAACTTCAAGGTCTTTCGGATCTCCCGAAGTGCAGACCCACCGGAACGGGCCGAATCCATAGTCGAAAAATAGCGGCCCCATGATATCCTGAACGTATGACGGGTAGCAAAACGACCCGTCGGGCTTCGTAACATCGGCGCCGGCACGCGAGGCTTCCAGGAGGAAGGCATTGCCGTAGTCCCAGAAATACATCCCGTTTTCAGTCATGATGTTGATGGCATCCACCTGCCTGCGCAGCGATTCCTGCACCGCATCCCTGAATTTCACGGGATCCTTCACCATCATTTCATTCGCAGCCTCAAACGAAAGACCGGCAGGATAATAGCCGCCAGACCACGGATTGTGCAATGAAGTCTGGTCGGAACCCAACTCGATTTGCAGTTTATTGGCTGCAAAGTATTCCCACAGGTCCACCACGTTCCCCTCGAAAGCGAGAGAAACAGGCTCCCTGTTGCAAACCGCCTGCATCATCCGCTGCACAAGTTCGCCAAGATCGGTGTACACCTCGTCGACCCATCCCTGTTCATGGCGTTTTTTGACGACCGCAGGATTGATCTCTGCAACGACTGCAATGGCACCGGCAATAACCGCTGCTTTTGCCTGGGCACCCGACATTCCGCCCAGCCCGGAAGTAACATAGACTGTTCCTCCGATGCTGTCGGCAGTGACTTTGCGTGCCGCATTCAATATGGTAATCGTTGTTCCGTGAACAATTCCCTGCGGACCGATATACATGTACGACCCGGCAGTCATCTGCCCGTATTGCGTAACCCCCAATGCGTTGAAGCGCTCCCAGTCGTCGGGTTTGGAATAATTGGGAATCATCATGCCATTGGTCACAACCACACGCGGCGCGTCCCGGTGCGACGGGAAAAGGCCCATCGGGTGGCCCGAATACATGACCAGCGTTTGTTCGTCCGTCATGCTGGCAAGGTATTTCATGGTGATCAGGTACTGCGCCCAGTTCTGAAACACTGCGCCATTGCCGCCGTATGTAATCAGCTCATGCGGGTGTTGCGCTACGGCCGGATCCAGGTTGTTCTGGATCATGAGCATGATGGCAGCAGCCTGGAGCGACCGATGCGGATATTCATAAATATTCCGCGCATGCATCGGGTATGCCGGCCGGAAGCGGTGCATGTAAATACGGCCGTATGTTTTCAATTCGCGGGCAAACTCAGGTGCCAGTACGGCATGATGCGCCGGATCGAAATAACGGAGTGCGTTTTTAACGGCGAGGATTTTCTCACCGGCCATAAGGATGTCCTTCCGAACAGGAGCATGATTTGCCTTCAGGTCATATGCCTGCAGGTCTGGCAGGATGGCTGGTATTCCCTGCAGGATGGCATTTTTAAAATTCGCTGTTTCCATGGAATGAAATATTAAATCCGCTCCTCAACTGTTTTTAAAATCTGGAATAAAAATTCCCGGGCCCTGAACAACTGCGCTTTTACCGTGCCTAAAGGGAGGTTGAGCTCTAAGGCAATCTCCTCGTACGACCATTCTTTAAAATATCTCAGCTCGATCATGTTCCTGTAGTGCGGTTTCAGTTTCTCCACAACCTCATGCATGAGCTGTATCTTCTGTTTCTCAATGATTTTCTCTTCAGGATCCAGACCGGTGAAAGGCATGTTTGCGGGAGAATCGAAGGCTTCGCCATCCTCGTCGAAATAATTATCAGAAAAGATGATCCTTTTATTTTTCCTCAGGAAATCGATGCAATTGTTCGCTGCAATTTTAAAAAGCCAGGTACTGAAAGCGAAATCCGGAGTGTACTGGCCAATATTCTTGAAAGCTTTCCCAAAGGCTTCGATGGTCAGATCTTCGGCATCGGTAGGGTTGCTGGTCATCTTCAGCATCATGAAATACAGCGAATCATGGTATTTATTGAGCAGTTCGGTATATGCCTTCTGGTCACCGTGATCGCGCGCCCTCTGAACGAGGGAATAATCGCGTTGTGCCTTTTCGGTGAGATGATCCGTTACTTCCATCGGGTAGGTTTACGTATCATATTTGAAATCATGACCCCTGAATTGAACACCAGCAGCAGTATTTCATAAATCGGCAGGAAAGGAACAAGGTCCTTTTCGTTTAATTGTTTGAAGCAGCTGGAGAGCACAACATACTGGGAAATCAACCGCAGCAGGAAAATCCCCAGGACGGGGACCGGCGACCAGTTGAGGGCAAGCAACAGGATGAACAGGGTGTAAAAGGCAACAAGGCTGAATGCATAGAGCCCGAGAAGGATCTTGTGCTTGATTTTATACAGGTGACTGGTTGAAAGGTGCCTCTTTTTCTGGGTAATCCAGGTCTCCAGGCTTTCCTTGGGATCGGAAAAAGTATACCCTGAAGGATGCACCACGATTGCAGTGTTCGACCGCCTGGCCACCCTGTTGATAAAAAGGTCATCATCGCCTGAACGAACCTGGTAATGGGCGATGAAGCCCTGGTTCCGGTAAAAAACCTGCTTCAGGTACGAAAGATTACGGCCGACTCCCATATAGGGAATCCCGGCAAGGGCATACGACAGGTACTGAATCGCAATATGGGCAGTATCGAAACGGATCAGTTTGTTCAGGAGCCCCGGACTGCGGTAATAGGGACCATATCCCAGAACAACTTCGGTTTTCGGCGTGAAAGCGGATTGCATGAGGCGGATCCAGTCCTTTGAAGCCGGCTTGCAATCAGCGTCGGTCAGCAATACAAGATCGTACTTTGCCGATTTGATGCCGATCGAAAGGGGGAATTTCTTACCGGAGAAAAAGTTAAGATCCTCCCTGATGGTAATCGTTGTGAGATGGGGATAACGTTCTTCCATCCGCGCCAGGAGGTAGTCCGTGTCGTCATCAGAAGAATGGTTTACTACAAGTACTTCGAACTCGGGATAATCCTGTTCGAGGAAATGATGAAGCGTTTCCTTCAAATGATGGTGCTCATTGTGGGCACATATCACCACGGAAACCCCCTTCAGTTGGGATGGATTTTCATGGTGCCTGTAACGTCCGAGCCTCCAGAAAATTATCCAGTAATAGACCTGCTGCAAAAGAAAGACAAAAGCAAATAATCCCAGCAAAACAAGCGGTAATATTTGCCTATTGAACAGAATATCAACCATTAAACAGCATTATGTGTTTGATTGGCAAAGTTATCAATTCTCCTGTTAAAAAAACCTGCTTTGTGAATAAAATGGCTGCATAGTTAACAACAAGAACCCTTACCTTTGCCGGAATTTTTCCAACATACGCTATTTGCAATTCGAAATTTCACATCGTGATCCGGGAACGTCAGCCCGTGCCGGCATACTCACGACAGACCACGGAGCCGTTGAATCTCCATTTTTCATGCCGGTTGGTACAGCCGGAACGATAAAGGCACTGCACATCAAAGATCTGCGCGAAGAGGTAAAGGCAGGCATCATGCTGTCCAACACCTACCACCTTTATCTCCGGCCCGGGGTGGACATCGTATCTGCCGCAGGAGGGCTGCATAAATTCAACGGCTGGAACAAGCCGATTCTGACTGACAGCGGGGGATACCAGATTTACTCGCTGGGAGACATCCGGAAATTCACAGACGACGGGGTTATTTTTCAATCGCACATCGACGGATCCAAACATGAATTCACGCCGGAAAAAGCGATTGATGTTCAACGCCACCTGGGTGCCGACATCATCATGGCATTTGATGAGTGCACCCCCTACCCCTGTGATGAAGCCTATGCAAAAAAGTCAATGAACCGCACTCATTACTGGCTGGGCCGGTGCATGAAGCACTTTGAAAAGACTGAATGTCCGCATGGCTACACCCAGAGCCTGTTTCCCATCGTCCAGGGCAGTGTGTTTCCCGAACTTCGTGCCGAATCAGCCCGGGTTATTGCCGGCCATGGCGCCCCGGGCAATGCCATTGGCGGATTGTCGGTTGGCGAGCCGGCTGCAATGATGTACGACATGACCGGCCTGGTATGTGGGATCCTGCCCGATGACAAGCCGCGCTACCTGATGGGCGTCGGAACGCCGGCAAACATCCTCGAATCGATCGCACTCGGCATCGACATGTTCGATTGTGTGATGCCAACCCGCAACGGCAGGAACGGAATGCTTTTCACAAGGAACGGGATCATCAATATCAAAAATGAAAAGTGGAAGGATGATTTCTCCCCGCTGGAGGCCGAAGGCGAGGTTTTTTCTGACCTGCAATACAACAAGGCCTTCCTCAGGCATCTGTTCATCTCAAAGGAAATCCTCAGTTCCATGATCGCAACCATGCATAACCTCGGATTCTATATCTGGCTCATGAAAGAAGCCAGGATAAAGATCATGGAAGGAACCTTTTCGGCCTGGAAAGAGATCATGGTGAAAAAACTGATGCAAAGGCTTTAAAAAAAAATCAAACTGTAAAATGCAAATGCAAAATGCAAAATATTCAGCCTGCTCACCCGTTTACCTGTCACATGTCCACTTGTCACTTGTCACTTGTCACTTGCCCCCTGTCCGCCTGTCCACCTGTTAACCTGATTCCCTGCAATGCGAACGATTGACATCTATATCATTAAAAAATTCCTGGGGACGTTCTTCTTCACCCTGGTGTTGCTGATATTCATCGTCATTGTTTTCGACATTTCGGAAAAAATTGATGACTTCCTGAGACACGACGCACCGCTAAAGGCAATTATTTTCGATTACTACCTGAACTTTGTGCCCTATTTCATCAACCTGTTCAGTTATCTTCTCACCTTTATCGCGGTCATTTTCTTCACCTCGCGCATGGCCTCTGATTCTGAAATTGTTGCCATCCTGAGCAGCGGGATCAGTTTCAGGCGCATGATGTTTCCCTATTTTATTTCCGCAGTCGTACTTGGCTTGCTCTCCTTCTTCCTGGCGAATTTCATCATTCCTTACACCAACAGGAGCATGCTTGCCTTCGAAAAGCAGTACATCAGCGAACGGAGGGAATTCAGCGATCAGAACATCCATAAGCAGATCAGCCCGGGAACATTCATTTACCTTGAGAACTTTAACATCCATACACGGATAGGATGGAAATTCTCACTTGAGAAATTCGAAGACAGGAAACTGCTGTATAAACTCAGGGGCGAACGGATAGAATGGGACAGCGTTCACCTGAAATGGCAGATTACGAATTATTATTACAGGCGCCTGAATGGCATGAAAGAATCCATTACGAAAGGCACCAAACTGGACACACTTCTCCCCTTCCAGCCGGCAGATTTTACAGAAGACATTGAAGATGTGAAAACCATGAACTACTTTGTCCTTGGCAGTCATATAAAAGACAAGGAATTGCGCGGGGATACCGACCTGATAAAATACAAAGTCAAAAAGTACGAGCGCATTGCGTTTCCGTTTGCAACACTGATACTGACCATGATCGGCGTATCCGTTTCAAGCAGGAAAGTTCGCGGCGGCATCGGCTTTCACCTGGGGCTGGGTTTGGCGCTGACCTTCATTTACATCCTGTTCATGCAGATATTTACGGTATTTGCAACATTCGGGGATCTGCCTCCCATGATCGCCGTTTGGATTCCCAACATTATTTTTGGATTCATCGCTTTCTTTCTGTACAGGCTGGCGCCGAAATAGGGAAATGGCGAAATAGGGTCAGAGGGGTTGGGATGTCCAGACAAATGAATCGGGGAACAGGCTCCTGAGCTCAGGAATTTCTTCAAATAAACCAAATACGGCAGAACCGCTTCCGCTCATGGATGCAAAGAGAGCCCCGGCCTGGTAAAGTTTCTGCCCGATCATGCCGATTGACGGGTATTTTTTGGTGAGGGGCGCTTCGAAATCATTCACAACACAATCTTTCCATTCTTTTACCGGCAAACGGACCAGCTCTTTCAAGGAACGCTGCGGAATTTCCGGCACAACGAGCGCGTAAGCTTCCGCAGTTGACACGTGGATCGGGGGAATTACCAGGGCAATGAACAATCCTGCAAGGTCAACGGAAAAAGGTTCGAAGCTATCTCCTCTTTCGTACCCGAAAACCGGTATGTTGTCAATGAAAAAGGCACAGTCGCTTCCGAGGAGACGCGCATAATTTTTAAGCTTTTCAGCATCAAGGGCAAGGGAAAACAGTTCATTTAATAATTTCAGGGTGACTGCGCCATCGGAAGATCCGCCTCCCAATCCGCTTCCAACCGGGATCACTTTGTGCAGGTGCATGTGTACCGGCGGCAATTTAAAATCAGCACGCAAAAGATTAAATGCCTTTATGCACAGGTTATTCTCCTGCTCACCTGGAATATCAAGCCCTGTGGAACTGAACTGAAAACGGCGGTTCGGGGCCGGAATGATTTCAAGGGCATCCTGCAGCGGGACCGGAAAAAAAATCGTTTCAAGATTATGGAATCCATCGGTTCGCTTTCCGACAACATTCAATCCGAGGTTGATTTTGCAACTGGGGAAACTGATCATGAAACAAAAGTACCATTATTTCTCGTCCGGCAATTTCGCGGGCCTTGAAAATGCCGGATTGTGTACGAACGAACTGTCGGTAAGGGTTAAGAGGAATGATTTCAGGTCGGCAAGTTGCGGCGGAGATAACCTGATGCCATATGTTCCGATATGATGCATGAGCGGACTGATAACCGGCGACCAGACAAGGGCTGAATTGTAAAAAGCCAGCACCTCGTCAAGGGTTTTGAAACGGCCGTCGTGCATGTAGGGTGCGGTGAATGCCAGGTTTCGCAAGGTTGGCGCCTTGTAAGCCCCTTCATCCGCCGGATCACCGGTAACGGAATACCGGTCGCCGGGATCGGTAAATATTGAATCTTTCCCGTTATTGTAAAACAGGCCTGTCGTAAAAAGGGGGTTCCCGTCGCCTCCATGGCAATGGAAACAATCGCCTCCCTGTTCTGTCATGAAGAGTACATACCCGTTGCGTTCTGCAGCAGACAACTGCGTTTCCCCGCGCATGAAACGGTCGAATTTTGAATCGGCAGAGATCAGGGTGCGGACGAACTGGGCAATTGCCCGGCCAATGTTCTTCACGGTAACCCTGTCGGAACCAAATGCCTTTTTAAACAGTTCAGGATAGCCTGTGATCGATTGAAAAAGCGCTGCCACCCTGGAGGTGTCACCATGTATTTCATGCGGTGCGAGAATGGCCATCCAGGCAATATCTTCGAGGTTTCTCATTGACGGAGCAGGATTCTCAGCCGAAACACTGCCGTTCCACAGGTATCCATGGCTTGTCCATACCAGGTTGATCATCGGCATCATGAAATGGGGAGTACGGATGCCGGTGAGGCCATGGGGATGCCCGCCCTTGAATACCGGGTGGTTGATTCCGCATTCAAACGAATACGTTTGCAGGTGGCAGGTATAGCAGCTCATCAGCGAGTCGGGCGAAGTACGTCCGGACAACCGTCCGTCATAAAAAAGAGAGCGCCCCAGTTCGATGCCTTCAACCGTCATCAGGTTGTCGGCCGGGATGTTCAATTGTGTCGGGAAAAACTTCGGGACCCGGATGGTATAAGGCGTTGGTTTTTCAACCGGGG
Source organism: bacterium (assembly GCA_037141055.1). Classification (GTDB taxonomy): domain Bacteria; phylum Bacteroidota; class Bacteroidia; order Bacteroidales; family FEN-979; genus CAIVAT01. The sequence goes on from JBAXDH010000023.1 coordinate 26,438, forward strand.
TGTATGCCTGGTCTTTCCGGCAGGAGAAGGTTGTGATAAGCAAGGCTGCCATCAGATAACTCAGGCAGCAGTGAACAGGGACGGGTGAATAATGTCGGGTGAATGGTGAAAAACGAAAAGTGAAAAATCGGGCGTTACCCGTATATTCTGGTCTTTTTCTCATTGCAGCCGCCAGTCTATGGGTTCAACGTTCTGCTGACGCAGTAAATTGTTAGCCTGGGAGAAATGGTGGCAGCCGAAAAATCCTCGGTGGGCCGAAAGCGGGGACGGGTGCACCGATGTGAGGATAAAATGTTTCGAATCGTCAATCAGCGCTTTTTTTGCAATCGCGTAATTGCCCCAGAGCATGAATATCAATCCGGTCCTGCGGAGGGAAAGCTGTTTGATCGCGGCATCAGTGAAACGTTCCCAGCCATGGTTCTGGTGGGACCCGGCCTGGTTTTCCCTCACGGTCAGTGTCGCATTGAGAAGCAGAACACCCTGTTCCGCCCAGGATGTCAGGTTCCCTTGCCCGGGCGCATCCATACCGGTGTCTGATTTCAATTCCTTCAATATATTAACCAGCGAAGGCGGCTTCTGAACCCCGGCCGGAACCGAAAAACAGAGACCGTGAGCCTGCCCCTCCCCGTGATAAGGATCCTGGCCGAGCAGAACCACCTTCACCCGGTCGAACGGAGTATGATTAAAGGCATTGAATATCAACCGGCCCGGGGGAAAGATCCTGTATTTCTTCTTCTCCTCCAGGAGGAATGCCTTCAACTCCCGAAAATAATCCATGTTGAATTCTTCACCCAGTGGCTCCAGCCAACTTGCCTCAATAACCGGTTCAACTTTCTCCATCAGGTTATAAACTTTGCCACGTTAATAACTTTACACAATAAATGGTAAAAATGTTTGTTCTTTATCATATTAGCCGTACCTTTGCGTATCCAATCAAACGAAAATCAGGGGTGAACATTATGAAAAAAATCGTATTTTTTTTATTAACCATCGTTCTTGCGGGTATCGTTTCCTCCTGCACAACAAACCAACATTGTGCAGCCTACGGTGAAAAGCAAAGATACCAAATGGAACGTCGTTAAAGAGCTTTTCCATTATATTTTTCAGGATATGGGAGGCATTTGCTTCCCATTTCTTTTGTACCTTTGTTCCTGCCAGTTTTCAATTCCCGATGAAACGTATTGTCATCACACTCTTGTTGCTACTTGTTACGGCAGGTGGATATTATGTCCTGGGGCAATCGGAAGACCCTCCCGACACTGTACCCGAAAATGTACTTCTTGAAAAGCAATGGAGCCTCGGTGCCATGCTTCATACCAGCGGCTGGGGGCTGAAACTGCGAAAGGGACACAATATTACGAATCTGAGGCAGTTCATGTGGGAAATCGAATTTGCCACCTACAAATCTTCCAAGGAAGTCCGCAGCATCAACCCCTATTTTTCAGATTCACGTTCCTATTTTTACGGCAAACTCAACTATCTCTGGTTTTTTCGCGGCGGGGTTGGCCAGCAGCATATTCTTAACCGGAAACCCTATTGGGGCGGCGTTCAGCTGAGCTGGATCTATTATGGCGGATTTTCACTGGCAGTCACCAAGCCGGTATACCTGAACATCATCCATTTTAACAGCGGATTTACCGACTATACCGTCACGGAAGAAAAATATGACCCTGAAATCCATTTCCTGGATAACATTTACGGCAGGGGCTCATTCCTTTCGGGGTTGAACTACATCGGGCTTCATCCGGGGGTGTACGTAAAAACCGGGCTGGATTTTGAATTCGGGGTGAAAAACCGGCAGATCAGCGCCCTTGAGGTGGGAGTGATTTTCGATTACTCCCCGATTCCCGTTGCCATCATGGCCTACAATCCAACGCAGAGCTACTTCCTGACCCTGTACCTGAGCGTGATGTTCGGCAAGAGATTTAACAAATAACATACTCAATCTCATGGTGGCCGTAGCGCAGGATTTTGCCCTCCCGCGTTTCAACCATCAGCTGCCCCGAATAATCCACCCCTCTAACCATTCCTTCCATCAAAGAGCCATTGCTCAGAAAATCCCTCCATTGACCAAATCCCATCAGATTTTCGTCAAATTCACTGTCAAAACCATCATTCCCATCCCTGGGAAGTTCCTGGTAACGACGGTCGAGAAACCTGCAGACGGACTGCAGCGCATCTTTCAGGTCGGTTTCCTGCCCCAGGAAATGAATGAGTGACACCGGGTTCGGGATATCGGGGGCAAAGGCCTCCTGGTTGATATTGATCCCGATGCCGGCAAAGGATGTTTCCAGTAAGGAACCCATGATCCTGTTTTCTATCAGGATTCCGCCTATCTTCTGGTTCCCTGCGTAGATGTCGTTCGGCCATTTGATGCAGGATGCGGGATGCGGGATGCGGGATGCGGGATTAAGCATGAACTGAATAAAGTCAAGAATCCCGAGAGCGATTGCCTTGTTCAGCTGAAACTGGCGCCCCGGATTCAGGAAACGTGGCTTAAGGCACACGGTGCAGGTAAGGTTTTTTCCTGGTTCGCTGATCCAGGTATGATCATGCTGCCCCCGGCCGGCAAACTGCTCACGGGCATGGATGACCGTGCCATCTTCAAAATCGGAAGAAGCGTGCAGCCGCTTTGAATATTCATTGGTGGAATCAACTGAGTCAAGTTCTATGATTGTTCTGCCGATCATGAGGAGTTGATATTATCTGTAAATCTGCCGGCAATTTACCTATAATTTTCTTCTTTCGGATCGGGAAGTCAGGCGACTCGTATATTTAATACCTTTGGTTGCAAAAAATAGAGCCATGGACGCAACAACCAGCAACGATCAGAACTTTTACTTCCCGCCGAAGGATCTCGTCAGGAAAGCCAACGTGAAAGAATACGAACTGCTTTATCAAAAATCGATTGAAGACCGGGAAGGGTTCTGGGCCGCTGAAGCAAAGAAACTTGACTGGTTTAAAAAATGGGATAAGGTACTCGATCAGAGCAACAAACCCTTTTACAAATGGTTTACCGGAGGCAAGATCAACATCGTTCACAATGCGCTCGACCGCCATCAGCACAATGCAACCCGCAATAAAATGGCCATCATCTGGGAAGGGGAACCCGGCGATGTGCGTACTTTTTCGTATCACGCACTGAACCGTGATGTTTCGAAGTTTGCCAATATCCTCAAGGCAATGGGCGCGAAAAAGGGCGACGTTATCACCATCTACATGCCCCAGATTCCCGAACTTGTCATTGCCATGCTGGCCTGCGCCAAAATGGGCGCCGTGCACAGCGTTGTTTACGGAGGATTCAGCGTTGAAGCGCTCGCCGAACGGATCCATGATTCGCAGAGCCGCATCCTGCTTACAGCAGACGGTGGTTACCGCCGGGGAAAAACAACCCATCTGAAATCAATCGCCAACGAGGCCATGCAACGGTCGGCCACCATCGAAGTCTGTATCACCGTAAAGCGTACCGGTGATGAGTGTTACATGGAAAACGACCGCGATTTCTGGTACCACGATTTAATGGCGATGCCGCTCGATTCCAAAGAATGTAAAACCGAAGTGACGGATTCGGAAGATCCGCTGTTCATCCTATATACCTCGGGAACGACAGGAAAACCAAAGGGACTGGTACATACGCACGGCGGGTATGCCGTGTACACGGCCACAACCCACAAATACGTGTTTGACATCAAACCCGAAGACCGCTGGTGGTGTGCCGCCGACCCGGGATGGGTGACCGGCCACAGTTACATCGTATACGCCCCTCTGATTAACGGGGCAACCGTGATGATGTATGAGGGCGCGCCCAATCACCCCTATCCGAACCGGTGGTGGCAGATGATCGAACGCTACGGAATCAATATTTTATACACCTCCCCTACTGCAATCCGCGGACTGATGCGCTACGGGGCATCATGGGCCAACCGTCACGATCTCAGCTCGCTGAGGCTGCTTGGTTCTGTCGGTGAACCGATCAATCCCGAAGCCTGGAAATGGTATCATGAAGTGATCGGCAAGAACAGGTGCCCTATCATGGATACCTGGTGGCAAACCGAAACCGGCGGATTCATGATCACGCCGCTTCCGATCATGCCGCTGAAACCCGGCTCCTGCGCAAAGCCATTCTTCGGGAATGAAGTCGCCATCGTTGACGATCATGGCATCGCCGTGAAGCAGGGCGAAGAAGGAAACCTCATTATCAAGAACCCCTGGCCCGGCATGGCCCGCACGATCCTGCACGATCCCGACCGGTATGTGGAGAAGTACTGGGAGAAATACCAGGAACAGGGCTGGTACCTTGCCGGCGATTCGGCACGCCAGGATTCCGACGGGTACTACTGGGTTATCGGCCGTATCGACGACGTAATCAAGGTCAGCGGCTACCGCCTGGGTTCGGCCGAGATAGAGAGTGCGCTGGTGAGCCACCCTGCTGTAACGGAGGCAGCCGCCATTGCGCTTCCCGACGACCTTCGCGGGAACATCATCCACACAACCGTCATCCTTCGTGAAGGCTTCACCCCCGGTGATAAACTTGCGGATGAACTCAAGGAGCATGTCGAAAAGGAGATCGGCCCCATTGCACGTCCGGCCTTCGTCATATTTGCCGACAAACTTCCCAAAACCCGCAGCGGGAAGATTATGCGCCGCGTGATTAAGGCAATGGCACTGGGACTGGATACCGGCGATCTTACTGCACTGGAAGAGTAGTTTCCGGTGAGCATTTTGCAGCCCGGGGGGATTTCAGGGGTTCAGGTTTTTGCACAAAATCCTAAAAACATCAAGGACAGGCACTTCTTTTGCAAAAAACCATACTTGTGTGCATCTGAAAAGCCTTTCATGGGAATTATTGCCAGCCGGGAAAACCCGGTCGCAGGATTCAGTTTTGTTCGGCAGGTTTTGGGTCGTACTTTTATTCGACTTAAAAACAACGACAATGAAAACACTGATTTGCATCATGATGGCCTCGATACTGCTGACAGCAGCATCCTGCCGGAAGTCGCAGTTTTCGACAACTTCCCGCCAGGTTAAAAACGGCAAAATATCGTATTCAAATCATCCACTGAGTGACAGGACCAAATCTCCGGGATTAAAACCATCACACAGACCTTTGACTGTGAATGATGCGCCAGTTCCGGCATCAGTTTCAGAAAACTTCGTCGCGTCCGCTTCACAAGATCCTGTGATCGTTTCAAGAACATCAAACCGGGATATTTTACAACAGGAAATAAAAGCGGCAATCAGGCATTATTACGGGTTAAAATTTCACCCTGTATTTCCCGATACGATTAAGGGCGAAAAGCAAAAAACCGGGCCGTACAAGGATCATTCCGGCTCGGAAGCAAAGGTCATAAAATTCAAGGACGGACAGTCAAAAATAGCAACCATCATTTCGATGTCAGCCGATAGCATGACCTACCAGGTGATTACTGAGGACAATATTGTGCGGAGCATTGAGATGGCGAAGGTCGATTCGATCCTCCGTGATTCCCGGAAAAATGAACCCCTTGGCGTGATTGGCATCATATCGTCCATCCTGGGCCTGGTTCCTCTGTTCGGAATTCCGTTTGCCATACTTGGGATCATCTTTGGGTCGAGGAGCCTGAGAAAAATCCGCAGCCACCCGGAGCGGTTCAAGGGACAAAGTCGTGCCCGGGCCAGCAAGGCAATCGGAATCGTCGGGCTGGTTATCAGCATTTTTATTATAATAATTTCCCTTGCCTCCGCCGCCGAAAGTTGTTCACATACTCATATTCGCATTTGAAAGATACATCTGTTAATAATATCCGAAACATATCAACCAGAAAAATCACGAGATGCCGTCTATCATCTTTTAATAAACCTCATGAAATATTCACCTTGAGCTGACGACAATCCCAGCACATAACCCCCTGGCGTTAACCCATTTGTCTGTATACTTTTCAGGTACGACCCACGGATTGCTTTCATGCAATTGCCTTGCATGTCATAAATCTTCGCTTGCAGAATATCTTCTGTAGATGAAAAGGCCAGAATATCGCCTGCAGGATTTGGAAATATAACCGGGCCATCGGCGTTCGTGTTATTCTGCTGATGGATGCCAACACCTGTTGATGAATATTCCTTGATCAACCCATGCCACGCTGCAAGCCATCCGTGGTCTGAATTTGCGAAGAAGTAGTTGCCAATGAAACCGGCCTGCAGCTGCGTATTTACCTTTATGTCCCATGTCGCGCAACCATCATGCGTCACAGCAACGAAATTGTCGCCCGAACAGGCAACTCCATTTTGTGCATCGGTGAATTTAATGTAAGAGGGTGCACTATTATTGCCAACCGGCCCCATTGATTGCCATGTGATGCCCCCGTCTCCGGTTTTCGCCATTCCTTCATTGTAAATGCTGATAAATCCATGTAAAGCATCCGTAAATGACATGGAGAGAACTCCCTTGGTCGTGCTGTTGATGAAATCGACCGGGATCCATGTCGCTCCGCCGTCAGTGGTCCGGAACATCAGGCTGTGGACATTATCATATGGTTTGGCAAGGGTGATGTATCCAATCAATGAATCGGGAAATGCGATTTTTCTGACATCATAATCGGTCGAAGGCAAACTGACATCCTGCCAGCTATTGCCGTAATCGGCGGAACGGACCAGTTTGCTCTGGTATCCGCCCACCCATATGTATTTACCTGTGTGCAGCGCTAAGGCATACCAAGTGTTTTGCACACCCGGATCAACCGGGTTCCAGGTCTGGCCGGCATTGACGCTATGTAAAAGCAGCCCCCAGTATCCGGAGGTCCATCCGTTGGATTCATCAGAAAAGTAAACATTGTTCAAATGACCGGGGACCGCCGAGTCTATCGGAATTTTGGCCCAGGTGTCTCCGCCATCAATCGTTTTGTATATTGCTGCAGGTGTGCTCTGATACCCTACCGCAAAGCCGGTGAGCGCATTGGTAAAAAAGATGTCGGTAAAATTTGCTCTTGTACCATGTGATAGTTCATTCCATTCCTGTCCGCCATTTTCACTGTTGAAGATATAGCCATAAGAACCCACCGTGATGCATTTGGATGAATCTGCCCAGGCCATGGATAAAAGAAAAGACCAATCATAGCTCACCAGATGTTCCTGCCAGTCAATTCCTCCGTTGCCGGTGGTAAACATGCGTTCGCTGCACAAAACGCGGCCATGCAATGGATCAGTGAATTTTATGCCATTTATTTCTGAACCCGTATTATACATCAGGTCCGTTGAAGTCCAGGTGACACCGCCGTCAAGGGTATGATAAATCCTGGTTGCCATGCCATTCACCGAGTATATCCTGTTTCGGGCGCCTATCCATAGCTCATTCGCGCTCAGGGCTTCCAGCCCGCCAATCCCGTTAATTTCAGCCGGGAAGGAAACATTCGTCCAGTTAATCCCGCCATCTGTTGTTTTCTTCAGGATGCCGGTTTGATTGAAGTTCTGGTTCCCGGCCACAAACCCGGTGTCGGGGTTTACAAATCTTACAATGTCGAAGGATATGTTTTGAGAAACATTATGACTTAACACATGCCAGGAAGCACCGCCGTCAACCGTACGGATCAGTCCGGAATAGGTGCCGCTGATCCAGCCATGCAACTTATCATGAAAAAACACATCGAGCAGATCGGTGGCATCGGAAAGAAACGGTTGAGGAAGCTGCTGCCAGGTTTCGCCGCAATCCGTTGTTTTCAGGATGGAACCTGTCCAGCCAACTGCGAAACCGGTATCGCGGCTGCTGAACGTGATTCCATTCAGCTGGTTATTCGCCCGCACTCCCTTGTACTGCCAGGTTTGGCCGCCATCCGTGGTTTTGAGAATGGTCTGAAACGTCCCGCAGGCAAAGCCGGTGTCGTGATTGATCAGACAGACACCCTTCAAATCGGCATTGGTTGGCAACGGGTTCTTCAGCGTCCATTGCTGCGTGAAGCCTGCAAAAGTTATTGCCATCATGCAGGAAGCGAGGATAAGGGAATACCATGAAGGTCTGGACATAGTGGATATTTTCAGAGGTGTATCATTAGTTTAAGCGTATACGTTCCGGAATCCTGCGGATTGCGATATTTTCACTTTTCGATTTTCTCCTTTCACTTACCGATGTTCGTTTATCTCTGATCACTAAATAACGAAAAGTGAATAGTTTGCGGCCACTCCGCTTTTCGCCTTTCTATTTTCACGCAATGGTACAAAAGGAATCAATCATTTTTTTTCAACACCTTCCCAACCCAGACTGAATCATTCATTCGTACTTTTATCACATATACTCCGGGGGGGGATTTTTCCAAATCAAGGCTGACTTTGTTTTCATTTATCTGAAATTCAAGCAATTTCACACCCCTGACATCCAGCAATTCAATGAATTTTTGATCGTGGCCGGCATTGCTGAAATCAATGACCGTCATGGCAGATGCCGGGTTCGGATAAATAGTGAATGCTGAATGTTGCAGGTTATTGATTCCGGCAGGATAATCAAATTTCATTGCTGTGGCAGCCCAGTAATCATCTCCATCTTCATAAGCGACATAAGGCTTCCCCGATGGACTGATTGCAAGGCTGATATCACCAACCTCGCCGGAGCTAAAACATCTGGTCCCGATTGTCACCCAGCTGTTTCCGTCAAATTTCATCACCGTGGCTTTAAAGGAATCATCATTACCCCTGTCTGAAAAACCCACGCAGGGTTCTCCGGAAATGCTGAATGTCAGACTTGTAAACCATGCTACTCCTTCCGAAAATCCTTCTTTGCCAATGCTCTCCCAATTATTTCCATCAAATTTTCTCACGGTTGCCTTCCCGGAATTTCCCCAGTCCTGGTATGCAAGATAAGGTTCTCCGTCCGGACTGAAGGCAAAACTGATACAATCTGCAATGCCTTTTGACAGCCCTGTTATCCCGACACTGTCCCACCTGGCTCCGTTAAATTTCATGACAGTCGCTTTCCTGGACTTTGCCCCGTCCTGAAATGCTACATAAGGCTGACCGGCCGGGCTGATGGCGAGCGCAAGTAAATCAGCATTGCTAGTCGTGAATTCAGTCAGCCCAACGCTGTCCCACTTCATCCCGTCAAATTTCATCACCACCGCTTTTTTGTCATAGTAATCCTGCGCATAGGCAACATAGGGTTGACCAGCCGGGCTGAATGCGATGCTCATGGAATAAATTTCCTTCGCAGAGAACCCTGTATATCCGACTGGAATCCAACTGATTCCGTCAAATCGCATCACCGTGGCTTTGTATGAATTCGTGTAATCCTTGTAGGCCAGGAATGGTTCCCCTTCCGGACCAATGGCCAGGGCCGGGTAATCCGCTCTTCCCTTCGACACACCTTCCGTTCCCACACTCACCCAATTCGTTCCGTCAAATTTCATCACAAAGGCTTTTTCTGAACGCCATACATCCTGGAATGCAACAAATGGCTCTCCGGTCGGACTAAAAGCCAAACTGATATTTTCGGCCTTCCCCGGGGAAAAGCCTGTACTGCCTACATGCTGCCATTTACAATCCGATGGCGCAGATTTCAACCATTCCTGCTGCGCATAAATAATGAGGGGTAATAAAAAAAATAAAGCGGCAAGGATTCTTTTCATTTCAGATGATCCTTAAAACTATTGTTGTTGTTCCTTCATGAACCTGCCTGTCTGAACCGTTTTCCCATCCGTAAGCATGATAATATACAGGCCGGCCGGAAGATCTGATACATCAAGATGGATTTTGTTGCCGGTTACCTGGCGTGCCATCATTTCCTGGCCCCGGATGTTGAGGACCGACAGGCGGCCGGCATCCAGTATTGCCGAAACTTCAACATTGATGCTGCCTGATGCCGGATTGGGATATATGCTCAACGTTGATCTCCGGGTGTCCCGGCTTTCAACCCCAACCATACCGCCGGTGGTAGTTTTTAAGATGGTTCCATAATTGCCAACAACATACCCTGTATTTGCAGTCGGGAAACAGAGGGAAAATAACTCATTTGAAGAGGGCGTTTGCTGGGAAATCCAGTTTATTCCGCCATCCCAGGTCTTCAGCACCCTGGTATCGGTTGCAGCATAGCCGGTATTCTGGTCCGGAAAATATATTGAATTAATTGTAGACGTTGTTCCCGAAACCAGTGGTGTCCAGGTGGATCCCTGATCAATGGTTTTCAGTATCCTGCCATTGGCCCCTGCCACATATCCGGTATTGTCATCCGTGAAGAAAACAGAACGATAAAGAACGTCATTTGCAGAATACTGGGCATACCAGTTCAACCCTCCGTCGGAAGTGGCAAGGATGTATGCGAAAGTTAAAAAATCATGGCGGCCAACAGCCCAGCCATGCATTTCATCGGTAAAATAAACAGAATTCAAGGTAATTGTCAGCCCCGAACTCTGAGCCAGCCAGTCAACCCCGGCATTGCCGGTTTTAAGAATTGTTCCGCCTGAACCAACGGCATAACCGACATTCGCGTTTACAAAAAACACGGAATAAAGATCGGCATTCGCAGCAATAATTTTTGAAGTCCAGTTGTTCCCTCCATCCACGGTTTTGAGAACAAGACCATTGCCGGAGTTATCACAGCCGACTGAATACCCCGTTGTTGAATTTGTAAAAACGATTGATTCCAAAGACCCGGCGGCGGCAAAACTCCGGGTGGACCAGTTCAATCCGCCGTCGGTTGTCCTGGCAATGGTCCCGTGCGACCCAACCGCAAACCCGGTATCAACATGGGTAAAATACGTCGACAGCAATGTTCTCAGTGTGCCTGTCTGAAGGCTCGTCCAGGTTGCGCCGCCATCGGTTGTTTTATGCATTGTTCCTGCCGCCCCCACAATGTATCCAATGCTTGTGTCCGTAAAAAAAACAGATTGAATTCCTGACGGGACATTCAGGATATTTACCGTCCAGTTGAGCCCCCCGTTTGTGGTTTTGAGCAACGTCTGATCCCAGTCAACCACGTAACCTGTATCCGCATTTTCGAAATGAACCTGTTGCAGGTATGAATAGGAACCTGAACTCTGTGCAATCCAGTTTGCCCCGCCATTGATCGTTTTCAGGATCGTCCCGTACCAGCCTGCGGCATAACCGATATCGGCGGTTGCGAAAAAGACGGATTTCAAATCATTTCCGACTCCCGAATTCTGAGACGTCCAGGTTAATCCGCCATCGGTCGTTTTGAATATTTTTCCATAATAGCCAACGGCATAGCCTGTATTGTAATCTGTAAAGAATACTGAATTCAATGAATAGATCGAACTCTGGGTCAGATCGATCCAGTGATTACCGCCATCGGTTGTTTTCAGGATGGTCCCTTTGTTGCCTACAACATAACCTGATTGATTATCGATAAAAAAGACTGAGAAAAGCCTTTCCATCGTTCCTGAATTCTGAGAACTCCAGGTTAATCCGGCGTCGGTGGTCTTCAGTATTATCCCGTCATACCCGACAATATACCCAGTGTCATTACTAGGGAAGGATATTGATTGCAGAAAGCTGAAGGTTCCCGATTGCCGGATTGTCCAGGTTGTTCCGCCGTCAACTGTTTTAAGAATTGTGCCGAACCTGCCTGCCGCATATCCCGAATTCACGTCGGTAAAAAATGTACAATACAGGTCATTGTTCTGTGGCCGGGGATTCAGCCATTGCCATCCCTGGGCATGAATGAAAGTAAGGCAGAACATGCAAATGAACAAAACTGACAACCTTTTCATATAATCTCTTTTATCCGTGGATTACAAATTCAGCAAGATCATTCCGAATTAATGGACTAAGTTACATATTTTACCCGAAATTGAAATGGGAAGTTGCATCGTTCAAAATAACCCTAATTTTACCGTCTGATTTTTTGGGCTGGAAACCCCTTCTGGTGATTTTCACTTTTCGATTTTCCCTGTTCACTGGCCGCTGTTCGATAATGTTTGTTCACCTCCCAATGAACAGTATTCAGTGCAAAATTACAAGTGAAAGAGTAAAAGATAAAGGTGAATAGTTCGTGCCATCACTAATTTATAATTTTTAAACACTACAAAAATGTTAGAATTCATCAGGAAAGTATTTGGTTTG
>JBAXDH010000024.1:0-37755 GCA_037141055.1 bacterium
TGTTACCCTGTTACCTTGTCACCTTGTTACCCTGTTACCTTGTCACCTTGTTACCCTGTTACCTTGTCACCTTGTTACCCTGTTACTTCATCACCCTTCTCATTTCCCCTTCGAATAAAAATTAAAGATCGGAATATCCACCACCACCGACATGCTGTAGCGGAAATACAAGCTGCTGCTGTAATCATTTACCATGGATGTCACTTTCCGCAGGTTCGGACCCATCTGCGCCCCGAAATTCACCGAAACCGGGCATTTGGGGATGCCGACTGAAAGGAACAGTCCCGGCGAAACGATATCCTGGAGGTGGATGGTTGGAACCTGTGCTGTAGAATCATCTTTTACCCTGAAGGAGGCAACGGCTCCGATGTCTATCAGCGAAAGGAACAGCGAGGTCGACCATCCTGCTTTGCCGGTGCCGATGAAGAAGACGGAATGGCCGCGTGAAATGGCGATGCCCACCGGGGCAGTAACACCAAAGGTGTTCAGGGTGAATCCCGAAATGTCATAACCCCTGATCTGTTCATAACCCATGTACGGGCCTACATAGGCATTCAGCGCAACGTTGAAATTGGTTTCGCGTTTCACCCGTGCGCTTCCCGAAGGCAATGCCGCTGCTTCGATGGCACTGGCCACCTCGTCGGATGTTTTCGCCTGGACCAGGGTGGCCATAAAGGAACCGTATTTAAACAGGAAATCATACGTTTTGCCCGTGTTGATCTTTGCTTCGGCATGGTCTGACGTGTTAAGCAACTGTGCCGGTTTATTGTTTTTCACCAGGATGATATAGTAGAGGTGACCGGCATTGAGCACCGCCGAGGCATAGTTCCGGCGGGTTACATCCAGCGCCAGGTTGGAGGCCGTGCGGGCCGATTCGAAATACAGTGCCATATCGGCCTTTATTTTCAGGCTTTCAAGCCCGGGAAGGGTGCCGATGTCCGAGCAATATTCGATCATGTCGACCGATGCGTTGAAGAACCGGTAATACTGCGAGATCGTAAGCGAATCTGTTGCCTGCTTCGGCCAGTTGGCGATCAGCATGTTCACCTGGCGTGCTTTTGCAGCAAATCCGGTGATGTAGGTCTTATAGGGAACATACCATGATTCTAACACTGCCGGATCCAGCCGGTCAATCTCTCTCACAAGATTGACATTGCCGGCAAACCGGATGCTGTCGTAGGGGGCGTTGACCGCCCGCTGCCGCATCAGCCCGACGAAGATTTTCAGGGCATCGGCATTTGCAACCAGGCTGCGCACCTGTGTTTCATCGATCCAGTATGATTTTTCGCCCGAACGGTTCCTGAGCGATGACGATAGCAGTTGCAGGGTCTCCATCCCGCCTTTCCAGTTCACCAGTTTTTTATCTTCCAGGAACGAAACCGGGTAATTGGCAATGATTTCACCGGGATGAACCCGGTTAAGCAACCCGTCGGCCAGGTAAAACGCACTGTTAACCGAAGCCAGGATCTCCGGGTATTCAGCAAAGAATGCCGGGTGGTTTGCAACGATCCCGGGAAGGTTTTCGGGAAGGCTCCGCAGGTCTGTTTCAAAACTTTCGCGCAGCACCTGGAGGTAAAGTTCATAATTGTACACCTGGTCGCCGATCATGTTCAGCGAAATATAGGTGTTTGGGAAAATGGTGCGCAGATCACGGAAACTGCTGTCGGAAATAGCCTGCCTGAAGCGGTCGAAAAAGGCGATGTTCATCTCGGTTTTGGCGCGTCGCACGATGAACCTGCTCAGCCCGTCGGCGATGCTGGTAACATCGAGCCCGCCTATGGAACTCATCGCCGCCGATGCAACGCCCATGAGGTTCTCGGCGGTCGCTTTCCGCTGCGATGACCATTCCCGGTATCGCGGGTTGAGAAATCTGTTCTTTTCGAGCGCTGCCCCTATTCCGTCGATGGAGGTATTCGTGTAATATGCCAGGACTTTCAGTTTCACATCAGGATCCTTTCCGGGATCGTTCAGGAACATGGCATCGTCATACATGATGCCGGCTTCGTAAGTCTTCAGTCCGGGGGAAAACTTCAGGGTGTCGGGCCCGCTGCCCGCCTGGGAAGTCAGCGGATTGTCCGGATATGCAAGGTTATACGTTGTGATCGTATTCGTTCCGGCAATCACCGTAAACGAAAATCCATGTCCCAGTGTGATCGGTTGTCCGCCACCTGCCGAAAGCACGTTATTCACAACCGGGTAAACGGCATTCAGGCCGGTTATGATTCTCACGGCAAGCGGAGCATTATTCTGGATCCTGACCGTGAAATCCAGGTGGTTCGGATTGCTGATCCTGAAAAACCAGTTGCCGCTTCTCATTTTCAGGGTGTCATCCCGGCTCAATCCGTCATTCCTGCCGGTGCGCAATGAAACCTGATCATTCGACAACCGGGGTACAGAAAGTGTAAGAGTATCCTGGGAATAGATTATTCCGTGGAACATGAAAAGGGCAAGAAATACCAGGATCAATCTGTTTTTCATGTCAGATGATTTTCATTTCGGTGAAAATGTTGAAAATGTTCGAAAGTTTAACCGCATAGGAATACATGTCGTCGCCTGCAATGATCATTCCGATCGCTGTGCCCGCCTGGTCAAAGATCAGCGAACCCGAGTTGCCGGATTGACTGATGGTGCGTTCCTCACCGGATGAATCATTGGTAAGTACCAGGATATCCTTTACATACCGCGGTTTGTCGGGATAGTTGATGAGTACGGAGGGGCACCATGCATAGATTTTACCCGTTTTAACTTCATCGTTGATGCTGTCGTAATGCCTGATTTCAATCTGCCCGTTGATATCCTTGTCGGTGACCTGCCGGAAACCGAACGGAGCGATGTCCAGGTTCTGTTGTAAAAATTTGTTATCGCAGGCAGTTCCGGGCAGACAGCGGGCGAAACCAAAATCGTACGACTGGTCGATGCCGCCTGCCCAGCGCACGGCAAGGTCGTTTTCCCTGTGATCGATGATGGTCGCCTGCCGGTCGTCGGTATCGTAATTCAGGTCTCCTTTCAGAACATGCCAGCACGACAGGATGTGCCTGCGCATCGTTCCCTGCTGCTCTACCACGCAGCCGATTGAGCCGGTACCGTTCAGGCGCGACTTGTTAGATATCTGCCCCCTTACTGGTCCTGCATGCGTCTGGGGTTTTCCGGAAACAAACACTCCGACCGGAATATCATTGTTTATACCGGGGTCATCGTCGATCAGTTTTTGAACCAGTGCTTTCGTGATCTCATCGGCAACATTCACCCGGATGCCGGGAATTGCTTCATTTTCCAGTGAAACCATCCCTTTGAACACGGACCGCACCCCGGCAATTTTCATCAACTTTTCGGAAAATGACCTGGCAAGTGAGGAAACCAGGTCGTCGGGAGGTTCCTGCTGCTCCTGCACTGCAGGGGCCACAGCGGTTTCCGCAGCAACACCCTCGGTTGCAGGTTGAGGTTCTGTTTTTGGAGTGGCTGCAGGTTTTTCTTCAGGTTTTACTCCGGCTGAACGCATGGAAACAAGTTTACTCAGCAGGTCAAACCAGAAATTGGATCCGAGGGAAACAGCAAGGGCCGTGATGATAAAGCCCAGCAGTACCAGCCAGTTGCAGAACGTATGTTTCAGGATGAAGGCGATTTTCTCATGGGTTTGGAAATTCCTGCGGCCTTCCACGATAGAGGTCCTGGCATCTTTTGGAACAATCCGGGAAATTTGGGTAAAATTTGCATCGCCGAAATAATTCAGGGCCCCGGTGAATTTTTCCATGGTGGCTTTTTGAGGCGAGCCCGGCTTCACTGCCTGTAATCCATGGATGCATTTATCCAGGCCGATCATGCGGAGGGAGTCTGCTTTCCACGACTTCGGCCCTTTTCCGCACAGGGGTTTGATGCCTGAATAATTCCAGCAGGTGACGATCCGTGAGTTCGGAATTTCCACCGTGCATACCTTTGACAGTTTATCGAGGTTCCAGCCGAGTCCGAGCACCATACCGGCATCATCGGAGGCCTGCTTTACCTGCCGGTAACTTTCCTTCAGCAGCGAATCGTTCACGATGGTGTCATTTGATTGCTTCAGTGCTTTCGCCATAGCCGAATTGCTGTCGCTCGCGCTGATGGCCATCTGGACCATCTGTTCGCGGGCAGTTTTATCCTTCGCCAGTTTTCTGGCAATCGAGATGCTGTCGATGTTGAAGGTTATGGCCATGACAAGGCCGACAAGAAAGAGGACGAGCTGAATTTTCCTTTTAAACCAGCCGGAAAGTCGTTCCATCATTTCATTGTACCAGGAATTCAGTTTTTGTTTGAATTTTTCCGTGTCTCCCCCGCTGTCGGCAAAAAGGTTGAAGATTTGTTCCAGGGAGTTCGATTGAATTTGCAGCGTATTGAATCGCAGGCTGAACCGGATCTTCTCATTGTCAGTACTCCCCGCTCCTTTTCTTTTCAGCATCTGGATCAGAGTTTCGGAGAAATTTTCCGGGCGCAGGTACGATGGTTTTGTACTGCTCATAAAATCCATCAGGCCTGTTTTCCCTTTTGCAAGGTACTTGATCGAAGGCTGCTGGTAAAAACGGCCGGCCATGCTGGTTTTAAATTCCCTGAACTCGAGAAGGAGGAAAATGGTCATCGAATGCCACACTTTATGGTACCATTTTCGTTTCAGGTCTTCGAAATAGCGGTCATTCAGCATGCGTTCGATTGCCTGGCGCAACATTCTCGCCCTGAGGCCGATCCACGAGGCGATAAGCTCTGCAATGATGGTTGCAAGCAAACTGTAAAGGAGGTAAACGAATACCAGCCCGATGACAATATCCAGGGTTATTGATCCAAACATGGTGTTATAATTAATAGGTGAAAGAACTTCTAATTCAAAAGGTTACCTGTAAAGAAACCGTTTAATGCTTTTTTTCGGAGTTTTCTCGAATTCTGCTGCAACAATTTCAAAACCGGAGATGCGCATATATTTTGGCAGGTGGTGGTTCAGGTCATGAATGTAGCCCCTGAAAATCCCGTCGAGTTCATCTTTTTTATGCCCGGCCTTTTCCATTGCATCGTAATCGGGGTAGATCAGTGCGACAAGTTTTTCATCACGTTCGGTCACGAGTGATTCCATTACCATGAAGCGGTTATTGAGCATCGATTCGATTTCCTCGGGGTAGATGTTTTTACCGGATGGGCCAAGGATCATGCTCTTGCTGCGGCCGCGGATGTGGATATTCCCTTTTTTGTCGATGATGCCCAGGTCGCCAGAATGCAGCCATCCTTCCGGGTCGATAACGGCTCTTGTGGCTTCTTCATTTTTATAGTAGCCCAGCATCACATGGCTTCCGCGCATAAGAATCTCTCCCGGCTGGTTTTGAGGGTCGGGAGAATCAATGCGGACCTCGAGTTCGTCGACCGGCCGGCCGGAGGCACCCAGGGTAGTTGTCTTCCAGGAAGCGTATGAGATGAGCGGGCCGCATTCGGTCATGCCGTAACCCACCGTAAAAGGGAAATTCATTTTTTTAAAAAAATGTTCGGCCTGGGCGTTGAAAGGAGCGCCTCCGATCACCAGTTCCCTGAAATTTCCCCCGAACACTGCCACCATTTTTTCCCGGATCTTTTTATAGACAAGTTTGTCGAGAACCGGGATCCTTGTCAGAATCCTGACAGCCGGTTTACGCAGTGCCGGCAAAATCTGGGATTTGTAAATTTTTTCGATGACCAGCGGAACCGAAAGGATCAGGGCTGGCCTGATTTCCTGGAATGCCTGCATGATGATCTTTGGCGAAGGTGTTTTGGTCAGAAACGTGATGTCGCATCCCAGGGTGAAGGGGAAAAGGAATTCAAACGCACAGCCGTAGGTATGTGCCAGGGGTAAAAATGAGAGGATCTTGTCCCGCGGATTCAGGGGCATGTTACGGTGTGCATAGAGAATGTTCCCCAGGAGGCTTTTGTGCTGAAGCACCACGCCTTTTGAAAATCCCGTTGTCCCTGATGTATAACTGATCACGGCGATGTCGTCGGGAGAGCAGCGGGTGAAGCTGATGTTAACGGGGGTGTCGGACGATACGGGATTCGGGATGCGGGATGCAGGGATGTCGGGGCCTGGACTTCGGGTAAACAAAACCGTGTCGTCCTGAATTCTCAGGATATGCCTCAGAATTGACATCGCATTCGGGTCGAGTTCCTTATAGATTGCTTCTTCGACAAAAAGGATCAGGGAATCCGAATGGTTGACGATGTAATGGATGTCGCCAGGCTTGAAATCGGGCAGGATCGGTACGATCACAGCACCATAGGTAACGGTGGCAATGTAGATCATCCCCCATTGGGCTGAATTTTTACCCAGCAGCGCGACATGCTCCCCTTTTTTCAGCCCTGCAGCTTTGAAAAGTTCATGAATTTTCATGATCCGATCGCCAATTTGCCTGTAAGTATAGGATTCTCCGCCGTAATCGGAAAGTGCCGTTTGGTCGAGGTTCCTGATAATGGCAGATTCAAAGAGATCCTTCAGACTGGAGTTGTCATTACTCATTTGCTGGGAATTTAAGTGCTAAGTTCTGAAAAAAAACGTATACAAATTGCACAAAGGGCAAAAATGTCATGAATTTATTAGGGAAAATTATTGCCGGTAGTATCCGGCAGTGAGACGGAATGCTTCTTCCCGCGAATATTTCGGCGCAAACCCGAAATCATTTCGGGCCTTCGCTGAGGTAAATGTGAAATCGCTGCAGGTGTACACGACAGCGAACCTGCTTAATTTCGGGGCGTACTTCTTCACCGGCCGCAGCAAAAGGGCGATTGCCTCCGATGCCATTCCCATGGCATACGCAATGCGGCGCGGGATCCAGATATTCTTTGGCCAGATACTGTAACCGGCCCCTTCAACAATCCGGTCGAAAAATTTGAAAAAGTTTGACGGAGGTCCGTCGGTGATGAAATACGCATTGCCGGCAATGGCGGGGTTTCCGTCGAGAAGGGATTTTGCAGCCAGCACGTGCGCCCAGGCCATGTTGCCCGCATAAACATGCTGCGAAACGGATGAACCGTTGCCCAGCCTGACATAAAACCCGCCCTTAGCCATGCTGATAAGGGAGCCGATGTGGTAGGGATCGCCTTCGCCGTAGATGTCGGCAGGGCGGAGGACGCAGGTTGACAGGACAGCGGATTCGGGATGGAGCAGGCTGCCGTTTTTTTCCATGACAAGTTTTTCCGACAGGTATTTGCTTCGGCAGTACATGTTCGGATGTTGCGCCGGGTAAGGAATGCTTTCATCGATGTTTACCAGCGGCTTTCCTCCGAAAATGGCATCGAGCGAACTTGTGTATACAAGATGACGCACTTTTTCCGCAAGGCACGCCCTGACGATATTTTCCGTACCGCCGAAATTCACCGAAAGCACCTCCTGTTCCGGTTTTGTGCCCCAGTCGACCAGGGCTGCCGAATGGACCACCAGGTCGATACCGCGGCAAGCCTCCGTTACGGCAGCTGCATCGCGAATGTCACCGGTCACCGTTTCAATCCTGGCGTCCTGAAGACCGCTGAAAGGAGTTATGTCAAAAATCCGCAGCAGGGAAGGCGTTACCGGGGAGCCGGGAGCTAGCAGTTCTTTTGCGATAAACCTTCCAAGGAACCCGGAACCCCCGGTAAGCAGGATCCGCGGGTGTGTCGGGACGGGCGATGAGTGCAGTGAATGTGGCACAACGAACAGGGATTAGTGAACAATGAGCAGTGAACAGGGAAAAATCCGGAAACAGGGATAAACTGCAAATTTAGAAAACAACGTGCGCATTTTTTGATTTTAACTAAACTTCGATTAAGTTTGTAGGATCATCCTAATCCGAACGTCATGAAAAAGTTTATGTATTGGAGCATTGCCGTTGTTGTGGTAATCCTGGTCGCATTAATCTTCTGGAAATATATGTTTACCTACAGCGAAGGAAACCGTGCCGGGCTTCTGCAAAAATTCTCATATAAAGGAGTCATGTTCAAAACCTACGAAGGCGAACTGATCATGAGCAGCATAAAGAGCAACCAGGATGTTCCACTGGCATCCGAGAAATTCCTTTTTTCAGTTCCTGATAAAGAACTGGCAGAAAAGCTGATGAAACTTGAAGGCACTATGGTCGTGCTGCATTACAGGGAAAAAAACGGTGTGCTGCCCTGGCGCGGAGAAACAGTTTACCTTGTCGACAATTATACACAGGCAGCTCAGTAACAACTTTCTGCCATATTTTTTACCGATACCTGGTTTGATTTTCCCGGGTTTTCGTTGAATTGTGCTTTTTACCCGGTAAAATCCCCCTATCCTTCGTTATAAAATTAAGAAATTAGTTGACAAACTAAGTTTTTAGTTGTATCTTTGTCTGGCGTCGTAATTTCGCTTTTTCGCCATTTAACAATTTCGCTATTTAAAATTTGCCCCATGCCAACCATGCCCCCCGCCGGTTCCCCCCTTCAACTCACCCGCGCCGAAGAGGAGGTGATGCAGATCCTCTGGACGATTGAAAAAGGAATGGTCCACGATCTGCTGGAGAAATTTCCAGAACCAAAACCGGCCTATAATACAGTTTCAACCATTATCCGCATCCTCGAGCAAAAAGGGTTTGTGGGGCACAAGGCGTATGGTCGCACGCACGAATATTTTCCGGTGATCAGCAAGGTGGCGTATACAAAATCCTCCTTCAGGGGCTTCATGGCCAATTATTTTGGCAACTCCTACAAATCGCTGGCTTCCTTTTTTGCATCGGAGGAGCAGGTGAGCCTGCGTGAACTTGAGGAAATCCAGATGACCATCAACGAAGAAATCAGGAAACAAAAGGAGGAACAGCCATGAACACACTTTTCATATACCTGTTTGAATCGGCAACCTGCCTTGCGGTGCTGTACAGTATCTATTGGATTTTCCTGAGAAGGGAAACATTCTTCCGGGTGAACCGGTTTTACCTGCTGGCGATGGTTTGTTTCTCCATCGTTTTGCCGTTGTTGCCCTGGAACCTGATCGTTTCACATCCTTCGGCCTCGATGACGATCCTGCTTGAACCGGTGATCATCACTCCGGCCAAACTGGAAACGGCGATGCAGGCTGATACGAACTGGATTGGGATGGCCGCATGGTTATATCTCGCCGGGGTCATGTTTTTTTTGGTCCGTTTCGCCCTCCGCCTGTTTCAGTTGCACAGGATCGCCGGGAACTCCCGCATCAGTGAACGGCTGGGCCGGCGGGTGGTGGTGGTTGACCGCGGGTATTCCCCATTCTCGTTCTTCAAAATAATTTTCCTCAATGAATCGGAGATACTGCCAGGCATGCTCCCTGCAGTACTTGACCACGAGCAGGTCCATATCAGGCAGAAACACACACTGGACATGATCCTGGTCGAACTGGCCTCCTTATTACAATGGTTCAACCCGGTTATCTGGTTTACCCGGCGCGAGATCAAAAGCATTCACGAATACCTGGCTGATGAAGGCGTTCTGAGGAACGGAATCAGCCGCTCAGCATATCAGCAGATGATCCTGGATGCAACCATGGGCGTCCGGGTGAACAGCCTGACCAACAATTTTAATGTTTCACTACTTAAAAAACGCATAGCCATGATGACAAAATCGAAATCAAAAACGTGGGCGAAAGCCAAAGTGCTCTTAGCCCTGCCGGCATTGGTGATCTTGTTCACTCTTATGACGGCCAGTTCCTACAGTAAGTCTGAGGTGTTGAAAGCAGTCAGCCCGGGATTTTCGCCGGTACATCTGATCTCCGCGGCCGCGCCTGTAGTTCAGGATCAGCAAAAAAAGGAAACACAGGTCAAATATGTGGCCCCTGTAGTCCGGAAAGAGGTGTTTACCGTGGTTGAAGAGCAACCCACATATACGGGCGGTCAGGACGGTTACGTGAAATTCCTGGTCGAAAATATCAAGTACCCCGAAGATGCGAAGAAGAAGGGAGTGACGGGAACGGTGGATGTGAGTTTCATCATCGAAAAGGATGGTTCCGTCAGCGATGTCAAAGTTCTGCGCGGCATAGGCTCTGGTTGTGACCAGGAAGCCCTTCGCGTGGTGAAAATGATGCCGAAATGGAACCCCGGAAAGCAGAGAGGTGAAGCCGTTGCCGTTCAGTACAATCTCCCGATCAAATTCGCCCTTGATTGCAAGAAAAACGAAGAGCCAAAGAAGTAATTATCATTTCGCTATTTCGCAATCACGCTGTTTATTATTTTTATTCAGGAACTCCACCAGCATCCGGTTAAACTCGACCGGATGCGTTTCCATGGCCATGTGATGGGCATCGGGAATCACTTTGAGTTCAATGGATGGAACCGCGCGTTTTAATCTTTTTCCGTTTTTCAACCGTATGGTATGGTCCTTTTTTCCCCAGATTACCAGGACAGGGAGGCTTCCGAGCTCTTTTGCATCCAGTTCCCTGATTTCATTGGAATTGGCGATCAGGTTTACAACCGTCCCTGCGGTGCCTTCAATCTGCAGCGGTTCCCAATATCCGTTAACGGTTAAGGTGTCGGGAAGAGACCCGTAGGTCCCTTTCAACTCGCGTCTGAAATTGTTAAATGAGAGATATTGGTTTTCGGTATAGGATAGGAGAAGTTTTTTATAGATCGGATGGTTGGCAATGCCAACGACAGCAAGGTTTACATCCTTATTTGTTATAAAAATCATCCCGTCGAGGATTGTCAGGCTTCTCGTCCGCCCGGGGTTTGTTAAGGCAACGGCTTCAGCCGTTCCGCCACCCATGGAATGTCCGACAATGTTCCATTTTGAAGTGTCCGCCCGGTCGATCCCCGCAAGCAGTTCCCAGATCATCCTGGCCCTGTTGCTCTGCGACTGGTTTACCTTTGCCGACCGTTCGCTGTAGCCGAATCCCGGCAGGTCGATGGCAACAACCATGTATCCGGCACTCACCAGCGTATCGTAGTTGTTTCTCCAGCAAAATGTAGACCCGCAGAAGCCATGAATAAGCAAAACTTTTCCCCTGGGATGTTTCAGGTCTTCATTCCAGACCCGGTAATGGATGCGGAGTGAGTCAACGACGGCAAACCGGCTGTTGGCGTATGGTTTTACCGGAATATTTGGGTGATTGGGATCCCCGGATGCCACCAGGGATGTGATCATCATAAAAATCAAAAGGCTGTAGCGCATTTGCAAGAGTTTTTACAAAAATCGTATTTTTTTTCCAGATATACTGAAACACGAATTCAAGTATCTTTGCAGGATGGAAAAGAAGAACAATCCCTGGTTACCCGTCTGGTTTGCATTGATCCTTACCGGAGGAATCCTGTTGGGGATCCTGCTGGCAACCCGGACCGGAAATTTCAACCTGTTATCCCCGGATAAAGATAAATTGAAGGAGGTTATCGGTTACGTTGAAGACAATTATGTTGACACCCTGGGCCGCAAGGCGCTGGAGGAAAAAGCCATCAATGGACTGCTGGAAAAGCTGGATCCGCATTCGGTCTATATTTCCGCAGAGGAATTCCATGAAGCAAACGATCCGCTCCTCGGAAGTTTTGAAGGGATCGGCGTGCAGTTTCGCATCGAGAACGACACGGTGACAGTGATAAACCCTGTTTCGGGGGGGCCGTCGGAAAAGTTGGGCATTCGTGCCGGCGACCGCATTGTCAGAGTCGACGGAAAAAATATTGCCGGGATCAAGATCACCAACAACGACGTGATGCGGAAGCTTAAAGGGCCGAAAGGAACCAAGGTACAGGTGGATATCTACCGCAGGGGTGCAGGCGCACTGCTTGATTTCAGCATCACCCGCGATGTCATTCCGACCTACAGCATGGACATCGCCTATATGCCGGAACCCCGGATCGGCTACATCAGGCTGAATAATTTTTCTGCAACCACACACGACGAAGTTCACCAGGCACTTGAAAACCTGCTTGCCGGGGGCATGAAAAAACTGATCCTCGACCTCCGCGGCAACGGCGGTGGGTATCTCAAAGCCGCCACCGATGTGGCTGATGAATTTCTCCGGAGCGGCAACCTGATCGTTTATACCGAGGGGATGCATCATAAAAAGGAAATATCCACCGCCACATCCGACGGCCTCTTTGAAAGCGGCGACCTGGTCGTCCTGGTCGATGAAGGAACTGCTTCTGCTGCCGAAATTGTTTCAGGAGCCATCCAGGACCACGACCGCGGACTCATTATCGGGCGGCGGTCATTCGGCAAAGGTCTTGTCCAGGAACAGCTTGATTTTAAAGACGGAAGCGCACTGAGGCTCACAGTTGCACGATATTACACGCCAACCGGACGCTGCATTCAGAAATCTTACAAGGACGGGCTGGAAATGTACAACAGCGACTATTACCACCGTTTCATGAACGGGGAATTCGAACATCCCGATTCCATCAAATTCCCCGATTCGCTCAAATACAAAACACCCAAAGGCCGCACGGTTTATGGCGGAGGTGGTATCATGCCCGACGTCTTCGTTCCGCTTGACAAGGATTCGGCCCTGATCTACTACAACCAGTGCATTAACAAAGGGCTGGTTTACCAGTTCGCTTTCGACTACACCGACCAGCACCGGCCGGGGATGATGCAGTTCAAAAACGCCGGCCAGTTTGACAAGGGGTTTACTGTCTCGGATGCAATCTTTGCCGGCTTTGTAAAATATGCCGATAAAAAAGGAGTTAAACATACCGGGAAAGATCTTGCAAAATCAGACCGTTACGTAAAAACAATGATCAAGGCATATGTCGGGCGGAACCTGCTCGACAACAACGGATTTTTCCCGATCCTGAATACCATCGACCCGGGATTTTTAAAAGCAATTGAATTGATGAAGAATCCGGATACAAAATTTTAACTATTTTTGATCTTGAACTTTGACTTTGCACTTTACATTTTGATTTATTAACCTTAACCCTAACCTTTAAATCTTATACAATATGACACACGAACTCCCAAAACTTCCCTACGCCCTCGACGCCCTGGAACCATATATCTCGAAACGTACTATTGAATTCCATTACGGAAAACATCACCAGGCCTATGTGAATAACCTGAATAAACTCATCGTCGGTACCGAATTTGAAAATGCTTCGCTTGACGATATCGTACGGAAAGCCGGTGCCGGTATTTTCAACAATGGTGCCCAGGTATGGAACCATACCTTTTACTGGAACTGCATGAAGCCGCAGGGCGGTGGCGAACCCGACGGAGCCCTTGCAGCGGCCATCGTTAAAAACTTCGGATCAGTTGCCGAATTCAAGGAAAAATTTTCTGCATCTGCTGCTACCTTGTTCGGCTCGGGCTGGGCATGGCTGATTAAAAAAGATGACGGAAGCCTTGACATTGTCCAGGAAAGCAATGCCGGCAACCCGTTGAAACACGGCGCCACACCTCTGCTCACCTGCGACGTGTGGGAACATGCGTATTATCTTGACAAGCAGAATGTCCGTCCCGATTACATTGCCGACTTCTGGAAGCTGGTTGACTGGAGCGCGGTTGCAGGAAGGTTGTAGCCGGGATTCATATTTACCGCTAAGGCGCTAAAGTGCGAAAAACGGACCCATTCCCGGATCCGTTCTTCGCGCTTTTGTGTTTTATAATGATCCAGTTGAAAGCCCCCCAGAAGGTGAAGGGATATATTATCTTGGCTGATTAGCAGAGACCATCTGCTTACTTTTGCAGTTCGTTCTCAATTATATTTATTAGCTCTAAAACAGGCTTAAAATAAGGGTTGACCTTTTCTTTGTCAAAATCAAATAAATCGTCATAATCCCCTTTTTGCCGCCAGGTGAAAAGCTGTGAATATATCTTCCCATATTCTTTTGGGATCTTGTTGGTTTTGATAAAGTGCTCGGTGAAATTTGATTTTGCACCATTATGGGTGGTAGGTTTTAAATCTTCAGTCAACAGGATTGCCATAACTGAATAATAGGCGGCATAATAGAGTCTGTTGATCGTGGAATTCCACCTGTTTTTCTCTGCAAGTATTTGAGCATCCTCAAATGTATCCCTTGCTCTCAGCATTCTATACTTAATGAGGTCGGTCTTTGTACCTTTCATTTGATTCTGATTCCTTCTTTCTGAATATTTTCAAATAATGGAGTAATTAAATGATTTTCATTCCAATCCGTTTTGGAATAAATCAACGGCGAAATAATCTCGCCTGTTTCAATTTCAAGATCATAAAATTCATCCATAAATTGTGTTTCGAAACGAAACGAGACCTTCTTTGTATTTAGCAGGATTAGTAGATCCCAATCAGATATGTTTTTAGCATCCTGCCTGGCCCTGGAGCCGTATAAATATATTTCAGAGTCGGGTGCCGTTCTGTTAACAACACCAATAATCCGGTCTAAAAATATTTGGTCCTTGGAACTCATATAACAAAAGTAAAATGTTATTTGATCAGATTACCTGTCCCGACCAACTTACCCCCCCCCCTTCAGACTACTCCACCGTTACCGACTTCGCAAGATTTCTCGGTTGATCCACGTTGCAGTTTCTCATCACGGCGATGTGATAGGATAACAGTTGCAATGGGATGGTTGCAAGCAACGGAATCAGCATCTCTTCCGTATCGGGGATTTCGATGCAATGATCGGCAAGGTCCTTAACGGTTTCATCGCCTTCTGTAACGATGGCGATTATTTTTCCTTTCCGGGCCTTCACCTCTTCGATGTTGGTGATCACCTTTTCATAGATCCCGCGTTTCGTGGCGATGAACAGCACCGGCATATACTCGTCGATGAGCGCGATGGGCCCGTGCTTCATTTCCGCGGCAGGGTAACCTTCCGCATGGATGTAAGAGATCTCCTTAAGTTTCAGGGCACCTTCAAGTGCGACAGGGAAATTATAGCCGCGGCCGAGGTAGAGCGAATTCTTAACATCCTTGTAGATGTTGGCGATCTCTTTGATTTTTTCATTCTGCTGAAGGATCCGTTCAACCTTCGCGGGAATCGAGTCAAGTTCCAGCAGAATTCTCTGGAACCGAGAGTTGGGCAATGTTCCTTTTCTTTGGGCGAGCAATAATCCCAGCAGCGTCAGTACCGCAACCTGGGCGGTGAATGCTTTGGTAGATGCAACGCCGATCTCCGGGCCTGCATGGGTATATACCCCTGCATGTGTGGCGCGGGCAATCGAAGAACCCACCACGTTGCAAATCCCAAGCACCGTTGCACCTTTGGATTTGGCCAGGTCAATGGCTGCGAGGGTATCCGCAGTCTCCCCCGATTGAGAAATGGCAATGACGACATCCTCTTCGCTGAGAATAGGGTTGCGGTAACGGAATTCCGAGGAGTATTCCACCTCGACCGGAATGCGTGCAAGATCTTCGATAAGGTATTCGCCCACCAGTCCGGCATGCCATGACGTTCCGCAGGCAGTGATGATGATGCGTTTTGCATTCAGAATTTTTTGCTCATAATCCCTGATGCCTCCAAGGGTAACCAGCCCCTGGTCAATATGAAGCCGGCCCCGCATGGAGTCGAAGATCGAGCGTGGCTGCTCATAAATCTCCTTCAGCATGAAATGGTCGAAACCGCCCTTTTCGATTTCGTTCAGGCTCATGGCCAGTTTCTCGATATAGGGCGTATGATCCTGGTTGCGAATCGTTTTGATCTTAAGGTCCTGGTCACGCTCAATGATGGCGATCTCCTCGTCGTTGAGGTACACAACGTTGTCGGTGTATTCGATGAGTGGGGTGGCATCCGACGCAACGAAGAATTCATCTTTCCCGACACCGATTACCATCGGGCTTCCTTTTCGTGCTGCAATGATTTTATTTGGAAAATCTTTGGACAGGATCACAATGGCATACGCTCCGATTACCTGGTTCAGCGCGATTCTGACGGCATCCTCAACAGCCACCTTCTCACTGATCATGATATCTTCGATAAGGTGCACCAGCACCTCGGTATCGGTTTCGCTGGTAAAGGAATATCCGCGGTTTTTCAACTCGCTGCGCAGTACCGAATAGTTCTCGATGATGCCGTTGTGGATCAGCGCAAGTGTCTTGTTCTGCGAAAAATGCGGATGGGCGTTGATTGTGTTGGGCTCACCGTGGGTTGCCCAGCGGGTATGGGCCATTCCGATTGTTCCGGAAATATTTTTCCCGGTTACAAAATCTTCGAGGTCGGAAACTTTTCCCTTGCATTTGAAAACGCGGATGTCGCCGTTCAGCAGGCATATTCCTGCGCTGTCGTAGCCGCGGTATTCCAAACGGTGCAGCCCCTTGATGAGTATCGGAAAAGCCTCACGGGGACCGATGTAAGCAACAATTCCACACATAATGGTTAAATTTAATTCAGTACGGTATAGGTCATTTTCAGCTGGAAACGGTTGGCATAATCGCCCGGTATCTGTGATTTCGTGCCGTAAAGCATCACCCTGTTCGGTGTCACGGCATTTGTTACCGGAGTATTCACCATTAAATAAAGTTCAAAGTGGTTTGTATAGGTGCCTTGCAGTACCTTTTGAAGGTGCTGGGTGATGCGGAAGTAGTAGGAGCGGTTTTTTGCGTCGTAAGTGCCGCCAAAGTAAGCGGTTCCCTCATTTTCGTCAACGAGGTACCCGATCCTGCCTGCGCTGTCCTGCCTGACAATGGTAAGCGAAGGAGGGGGCGATAAAATGGTATCCGACTCCATGTTTTTAAATTGGAGCACGGCATCATTTACCGCTATCTTTTTGCCTTTTTCAAATTGTTCCATGAACGGGAACTTGAGTTTAACTTTTACACCGCCCATTCCCTGCAGGAAAATTTTATTGACTCCCTGCGACGAATCATGGTTGAGGATTTGCTGTTTCAGATCCTGGCTGGCGTCAAGATACCCGTTGTGTTCGATCCGGATAAAGCGGCCGCAGATCTGGTTGACCGAAATGTCGTAATGAAGGGAGTCGTCCGCAGGGTCGTTCCCGTTGTGAAAATAAACAACCAGTTTGGAGATTCCGCTTGCAATGTTAAAATTAAGAATGGCTCCCTTGTTATTGACCGGGGCGGCTTCGACGTAGAGCCCTTTCATAAATTTCAGGAAGGCCGTATTGGAGGCCAGCACATCTGTGGGTGCACCAAGAATTTTATTGCCAAGGTAGTCTGTCTGTTTTCCAAGGTTGATCCGGAGATGGGGCGCAACTTTTTCCTTGTATACGGTCACGCTGTCTTTCAGGCGCGGATAAAAATCCTGGTCTGCCAGGAGCGTTGGGTATGTTGCCAGTTTCTGGTTTGTGAAATGAAGGCTGTCATAGGAAAAGTCCTGGCTGATTTCATAAACCTTCACATTTTGCCTGGTGAGCGTGTCCCCGTAGAGACTTTGATAACAAAGCATCAGGACAAGGGAGTCGAGCACCGGGTTTTTACCGAAATCGGCTCCTTCGGATGAAAGCCGGAACTGTGAATAAAAGCTGGCCGTCGATTTTCCGAAAATCGGGTCCATGATGGAGCCGAAAATCAGTGTGGAGGTTTTATCGGAACGCACCGAATCCTGCAGCATGGAAAAGGCGACTACGGTACAGGTATCGGTTGTCCTTACGTTCAGGGTGTCGCTGGGCGGCAGGAGGTCAAACCCGATTTCATACGGATCTTTATTGCAGGAGAACATTGCCAGAATGAGCAGAAAGCCGATCAGCAGCGAAGCCGGAAGTTTTAATGGTAAAGATTTCAAACGGTTCGAATTAGTTGGTTGCAGTTAATCCACGGTCACCGGGTCGTTTACGATGACTTCTTCGTAGAAATCATTGTAGGCGTCAACATAGCGGTCCATGGGTTGATATTCAAGGCATGGCTTGTCGATTTCCTTCAGGTAACTGACAAGTTCCGGGTTGATTTTAGGAGATCCGATGATCACACCATCCGAAAAATCAATGGCAGCCTTAATCACACTAACGTAGTTCGGCGTTTTATAGTGTTTGAGGTCTTTGGAATTAATTCCCTCAAGTTTGATTTTGGCAGCAAAATCCTTGTGCATCATCTCTTCAAAATCATCGTCATAGATAGAATAAATGACTTTAGTTTCGCTGAAAAGAGGATTGTCGCAATAAGCTTTTTTAATGTAGATGGGTACAAGGCTGGTTATCCACCCGTGGCAATGAACCACATCCGGTCCCCATCCCAGTTTTTTGACCGTTTCAAGCACCCCGCGGGAAAAAAATATGGCGCGCTCATCGTTGTCGGCGAAAAATTTATTGTTTTTGTCGTGCAGGGTGTATTTGCGTTGAAAATAATCTTCATTGTCAATGAAATAGATCTGCATCCGCGCCTGCTGAATCGATGCCACCTTGATGATCAGCGGGTGATCGGTGTCGTCGATGATCAGGTTCATGCCCGATAAACGGATTACTTCATGAAGCTGGTTCCTGCGCTCATTGATGCTGCCGTACCGGGGCATAAATGTGCGGATCTCCCTGCCTTTTTCCTGGATGCCCTGCGGTAAGTATCGGCCGATGGAACCCATGGGACTGTCTTTCAGATATGGAGTGATCTCCTGCGTAACAAACAAAACTTTCGCTTTTTCCATGTTTTCCTTTCTATTAAGTCCCTATTTGAAATTCGGTTGCAAAGATACTAAAAATTTTTCAGATAATTTCCAAGCGAAATGTGTAAAATAATGATTTATATCTGATTATAATTTTTTTCATGACGTGCTAAAAAAAAAGTGCCGTTCAATGTATTACCTTTTGCCAGCTTTCCCGATTAAGCAGAAAAACAAATAACAGCCAGGGAGGTAACTGATATGGACTGATTTTATTTGCGGAAAGGAAGCCGGGGATCGGCAATTTTCAGGGTAGCGGTTGTACTTCCAAAACAATACAACAATCCGGATCTGGTTGCCGGCAACAACAACCAGGAACCTTTTTAATACAAATCATCATGAAAACAATTTATCGTACTTCCGTTCTTTTTCTTTTCGTATTACTGGGAATCAATGCTTCTGCAGCGAACCTGTTTCCTGCCCGTATGCTCTCTGTCCATGTTGCGGTTTCGGCAAAGGCATACTGGGATGGTCAGACAAAGTCCTGCCTTCCGCGGGAAAAAGGGGGATGCTGCCACATCTGGCTTGAAGGGATGAATCCCGGGCCGGGAGAAATTTCAGGGGAACTGGTTTTTGTAAACGGGAACACCTTTCAATTGACTGTTTCCCGTGGAAAAGGAATGACGAATGAAACGTACCTGAAGTATTTTTCAGAAGGAAAATTCAACCAGGATGGCCCGGTCACTTTTGACCCGGCGGTGCTTTCAAAGCTTGGGATTGAAGCCAGTTATGTGATTCCGTCAGGCAGCTACCCGGCCACCATCAGCGGGGACCTGGTTACCATTACCTTCAGGTAACAAAACCAGGGTGAGCGGAATGAATGCCACACAATGTTCACTGTGAAGATGCGGGATCCTGGCAGTCAGATACTGGATCGTGAACCTGTCAGCGTCTTTGCCTCTTCGCGGTGATTTTCCAGGTTGTTCATATGTTATAAAACCAACAGAAAATGAAAACGAAACATATCGCCGTGATCATACTCCTGGCGATCCTTTCCGGCTGTGTAACCATTGTGAAATGGAAATATGGCATAACGGAACCAAAAGTGCAGACCCCGGAAAAGCTGACAGCCTTTCTGCACCGGCATAAATACCTGGAAAGCTCCGTTTATGTGTTCAATGATTCATCTTCCTACCTGCATGGTCTTCGGAACACACTGTTCAGGAAGCATTTGCTGAGTCACATGATTTTCGGCAGCAATGGAAATCTGCTGCAAAGGGACACCGCAAAATGCCAGTGGTCGGGATATGAAGAAATCAGGATGCTGAACCGGGATTCGCTGTACCAGGAGGTTAACGGACTCGAACTTGCCGGCATCCTGAATCACATTCACCCGATCTCCCCGGTCAGCCTGCCGGATTCATCCCTGGTTCCCCCCGATTTCACAATAATCGTTACCTGGGCAAAATTCCTGGGCACATACAATGAGCGTCTTTTTGAACTGTCAGGGGCGGTTAAAATCAATACAAAATCCCGGATCCGGCTGATCTGGCTTAATATCGACATGCAGGAGAGCTGGAAATTGACGAAAGAGCAGGTAATTGCCCTGAGATAGGTAGTCGAAGTATACCATGGAATTAGAATGAATGATGAAGATTTTCAAACATATAACCGGTGAAATTGTCAGGGGTGAGAGGCGGGTTGGTGTTGATTTGTGTCTGGTTGCTGGTTTCCGGCACGAACGGACAACGTGTTGTATGGAGAGATTCAGTGAACCTTTACGCGATCACCCCCGTTCTGGATCCGAACCACTCCAGGGTTGGTTACCGGTTCTCGCACGACCTGGAATATTCCGTTGCCGGCATGGGTTTGCTGTTCATTAACTGGCAGCAGGGCGATCACGCCAGCATGGTTTCACTCATTCAGCATCTGAGATACAGAACGCAGTTCTCCTTCGGGAACAATACCGTTATCAGCAATTCCATCATACACGACCTTGGAATACAGTACTACCCCGACAGCATTTCCCGGTTTCAGCCCGACGAAAACACAGTGGATACCCGGATCGAGGTCGGTATCCTGAAAAACATCTCTTTCTCCTTATTATCGACAATTACGACAAGAATATTCAATTCCTACAGTTACACGGTGAACCACTCAGGAACCCTGGCAAGAACCCTCGGGAGCGCGTTCCTTACTCCGTTCCTGTGGACTTTCTCTGCCGGGTTGGGATGGAATTTGCTGAAAACGGGCACTCTGAATTTTGGTTTGTCTGCTGCGAGGTTTACATGGATCCGGAACAGCGACATCTATCTTCAGCAGGATATCCTGGAATTTTATGGAGTCCCGAAAGAAAAACGATATGTTTTCGAGTATGGGCTCAGCCTGCATTTTCAGGTTGACAGGACTTTTCTGAACCGTGTTCAATGGAATTGCGACCTGCTGGTTTTCAAAAGCTACCTGAAAGACACAGACCTTATCCTGAAAAATCTCATCGGGATCAGGATCGGAAAATACTGGAAATCGAGTATCCAGACACGTGTTTGTTACGACCGGGATGTGAGCCCCAAAATCCAGGTGGAAAACCTGGTTTCGTTCGGATTTTATTTTAATATGTGAATTGTTATAAAATTAACAATAGGCCTGCTTTTGATTCAGGAAAAATGTAATTTTGCCGCCTGAAAACCTCAACTGCCATGTTCAAGATCACGAAACATCCCATCCTGGAAATCAAGGAATTTGATAAAACTACATTTCTGTTTGAAGGACAAAAAGTTACAGGGGATAAAAGTTTCACAATCGCGGCAGCGCTTCACCAGGCCGGCCACCCGGTTCACAGCCACAGCCTGAACAACCGCGAACGAAGCCTTGAATGCGGGATTGGCAAATGCGGTGCCTGTGAGATGCTGGTCGATGGCCAGGTCAGGCGCATCTGCATTACCGGCGTCGACGGGGTGCATGAAGTGAGGGAGATTCCGCACGATTATGCGCCTGGTCCCGTTCCGGTTAAGAAGCACACCCCGCTTGATGTTTATAAAACAACGGTTGCCGTCATCGGCGCTGGTCCTGCCGGCCTTGCAGCCCGGGAAGAGCTTAACAAACACCGGGTGGCCAATATAGTCATCGACAACAATGATAAAATCGGCGGGCAGTTTCTCATGCAGACCCACCAGTTTTTCTTTTTTGAAAATGAACAGAAATTCGGCGGGATGCGCGGGTTTGACATTGCCAGGACGCTGGCAGGCGAGAACCACGAAGGCATTTTCCTGAATTCAACCGTTTGGGATATCCTCGACGGCGGGCGCATTGCTGTAAAAAATATCCGGACGGATGAAATTTATTTCGTGGATGCGGAATACCTGATCGTGGCCACAGGTGCGGTGCCTTTCATGCCCGCTTTCGAGAACGATGACCTGCCGGGAGTTTTCACCGCCGCGGTGGTGCAGAAAATGATGAACCAGGAACTTACATTGCTTGGGAAGAACATCCTCACCGTGGGAGCCGGCAACATCGGCTACCTCACCTCTTACCAGCTCATGCAGGCCGGGGCCAAAGTGAAAGCCATTATCGAAGCGATGCCGTATGAGGGCGGTTTCCCGGTACAGGCAAACAGGGTGCGGCGGCTGGGCATCCCGGTACTTACGTCACACATGCTGCTGAAAGCGATCCCGAACGAGCGCCACGACGGCATTGTCGGGGCTGTTGTTGCCGAATGCAACAATTTCAAGCCGATTCCCGGAACGGAAAAGATCATCGATGGAATTGATGCCATCAATATATGCACCGGGCTTGTCCAGGACGACCAGCTGGTGATCAAGGGGAATGAAATATTCGGCCGCAGGTGCTTCGGGGCGGGCGATGCCATCCGCATTGGTGAGGGAACCAGCGCCGTTCTGCGCGGCCGGCAGTCGGCGTTCGACGTGCTTCATGAAATGGGCGAACACTATGAATATGACGAATTTCTTTCCCTTTCCAAAGAATACATCGACTCGCAGCAGCACCCCGTCAGGGTTCTGCAGGAGCCCGCCATCCCCGGCCCTGAGCGGATGAAAGAAAAAGGGTTCGTCATCATCGACTGCCTGTATGGTTTTGCCTGCAATCCATGCGCATTTGCATGTCCGCACGGTGCAATCACCAAAACATCGACCAGTACTGTTCCCGAAATCGATTTCAACAGGTGTATCGGTTGTATGGATTGTGTTTACCAGTGCCCCGGGCTGGCAATTTTTGGCTACAACCTGAAAAAGGATTGGCTTTTCCTTCCTGTTGAATATGATGTGACGGAGAAATCAGCATGTTACCTGGTGGGCAACCAGGGCGAAAAACTGGGGGAGGGGGTTGTTGAGAAAATCCTCAGGAAACCCAACAAAACGAATATCGCACGCGTCCTGTCACTCACACTCCATGGGGAAGAACTCAGCAGGGTTCGCGGTTTCATTGCCGTGGAAAATTATCCTGATCCGATCGGATTCAAGCCTTATGCATCGGAACCCAGGGAAACGACCTATGTGTGCCATTGCGATGACGTATCCCTCGACGAGGTTCTGGAAACCATCGGCGACCGGAAATTCATTTCGGTGGATGAGATCAAACATACGACGCGCCTCGGGATGGGGGCCTGTCGCGGCAAACGCTGCATCAAACGGCTGAAAACGATGTTGTCGGGATCGGGAATTTCCATTGTTGGCGAGCCTACGCCCCGCGGACCGCTGTCGAACCAGGTAGCCATGGGCGAACTCTATCCCCGGCTGGTACATGAAAAGGTGATTACCGGCGTGAACGGCCATAAACCGGAAAAAATAAAGGTAAAATCGCTGGTGGCCGGAGGAGGCATCGGTGGAAGCGCACTTTTCCGCTATCTCTCGGAGGCTGGCATGGAACCGGTGCTGCTCAACTATGGGCGCGGCGCTTCCTGGAGGAACATTGCCGGAGGCCGCCCTAATTTCTCCCTTCCCGAGTTGTCGGACATCGCGGTTCATAACCACGAAATTTTCAAAGAGCTACAAAAAATCCATAACATTGACTACCGGCCCATTCATTATGTCACCTTTGCCCATGATGAAATCATGCAAAAGGCACTGGTTGAATCGATGTCATGGTCGGATGCCGTACTGGTTGAACCACGCGATTTTGCACGGGAGATCTCCCCGCACATCAATCCCGGTCTCACAAACTATCTCTCGGCGCTCGTCACCCGCGATTGCTGGCAGGCAACCCCCGGCCGTGTCATCGACCTGATCCGCCGGATTGGTATTGGCAACGATGGCAGGATTGAAGAAGACTGTAAACTCATCAGCGTAAACCTTGCCGATGGAATTTATACCGTCCTCGTTCAGAACCATCAGCAACGGTATGTCGAATACGAAACAGAAATTTTTATCAATGCCCTCGGCCCCGAAGGCGAAAAGTTCGCACGTCAGCTGGATATTGAGACAGGCCTGTTCCCCGTAAAGCACCAGGCCTTTATAACACGAAGACTCCCCATGCTCGGAAAAGATGGCACCCCGCTGCCCATGCTCATCGACCGGCGGAGATACAAAGGGTTCACAGCGGTTTACGGGCAGCAACTTGCCGAAACCGGGCAGATCATAGGGTGCGCATCGCCGGCTGTTGAATCGATGGAGACTGATAAAAACATCAAGGTCAACTCGCAGGACTTTATGGAGATTGCCTCTGAGATATTCACAAACTGGATCCCGGAACTTTCATCGGTCGGTTTCCAGGCAGTATGGGCAGGGTATTATGTTGAACCACGGATGATCATCGACCCTCAACTCGGCCTTTTCCTCGGATTGCGCGGCCAGGGATTTATGCTGGGGCAGTACCTTGCAAAAATTTATGTGGACAAACTCCTGGGAAAACCGGTGCCGGCATACTTTGACAGGCTGGAGCTCGGTGGAGACGGGATGCTGGAGAAAGCTTTCAAATAGTTGGCAAGTTGGCAGGCTGCCAAATTCAATTACCCTCTAACAAACAGTGCCTTAATAATATGCGTCGCCATTTTTGGATTTTCCTTCAGCCGCCGCGTTGAATAGCCAAACCATTCTTTCCCGAACGGAACGTAAACCCGCATGGCATGTCCCTTGTCCACGATTGATTGCCGCAAATCCGGGGTCACACCGTATAACATCTGGAATTCATATTTTGTGCCGGGAACTTTGTATTGCCCGATCAGTTTGTAAGCCCCCTCCACCAGCGGTTTGTCGTGCGTTGCAATTCCCGGGTACATTCCCTGCTGAAACATGTATTCAAGATTCTCCAGGAAATGATCGTTGACCTCCCCGTATTTTTTATAGGCGATGGCCTCCGGCTCAACGTAGATGCCCTTGCACAAACGGAAGTTCAACGGAGCAGCAGCAGTGTGAAGGTCTTTCATGTTCCTGATGTCCTGCAGCGTGCGCCTCATGTATGCCTGCAGCACCAGTCCGACATTTTCAGGGAACTCGCGGTGCAATTTTCTGAAAATGTCAATTTCAAGATCGGTACACTGCGAATCTTCCATGTCAACCCGTACAAAATTGCCATAAGAGGCTGATTTTGCGACAATTTCCCGTATGTTTTGGTAACAGGCTTCGGCGTCTATCAGCAAACCAAAGCTGGTTGGTTTGAGTGAATAATTGCCATCGATTTTTTCCTTCTCAACCCGTTCGATGATCTCAAGATAGGCTTGCTTGTTGGCAGAAGCTTCGTCAAGCCGGGTTATGAATTCGCCCAGCAGGTCGATGGTGATCTTCACCTTTTGCTGGTTAAGTGCACGGCAAACCCTGATTGCATCGTCCATGGTCTCGCCGGCAATGTACTTTCGTGAAAATATCCACACCAGCTGTTTGGGCATCAGCGGGAGCATTTTTGTAATCAATTGGTTGAGCATAAGCACGTCAGGTTAACTTGTTCAATGATTTGCACAAAGATAGAAGGAAATAGGTATTTGGTAATCATCAAATTAATTTTTAATTTTGCAGACTTTTTCAGTGGAATCGTGAATCACGCAGATCAATATCAAATTGCCTTCAGTGGGTTGAGTTCAGGAACGCATGAATTCGATTTTCACATCGGTGACAGGTTCTTTGAACAGGTTAAAGATGCAGAGATCACCGGCGGAGATGTGTCGGTGATTGTTACGATGGCAAAGGAAGAGCGGATGATGGACCTTCACCTTGCAATCAGCGGCAAGGTTAAAGTTGGATGCGACAGGTGCAATGAACTGATGGATGTTGAAGTGAAGGGCAATGAACGCCTGATTGTCAAACTGGGCGACCATTACTACGAAGAGAGTGAGGATGTGCAGGTTATCCCTGACACGGCTCACCAGTTCGATCTAAGTCCGTTCATGTATGAGTATATTCATTTGCTTTTGCCGATCAGAAGGGTTCATGAAGAAGATGAAGAGGGAAACAGCAAATGTAACCCTGAAGTATTGAAAAAGCTGAAAGAACTGAGTGAACAACGCATTCAGGATCCCCGCTGGGAAGCCCTGAATCAATTGAAGAATAAGAATAAATCGTAAATCGTTCATCACAAATCGTAAATAAATCATATTATGCCACACCCGAAACATAAAATTTCGACAACCCGCAGGGACAAGAGAAGAACACATGATAAAGCTGTTGCCCGCACCACCATTGTTTGTTCAAATTGCGGCGCCCCGGTACTCTACCACAGGGTTTGCCCGGAATGCGGTTATTACCGTGGAAAACAAGCTGTTGTGAAGGCTTCAGCGGAATAGTTTTTTACTTAAATCACTGCCAATGAAAATCGGTCTGGATGTTTTAGGAGGTGATTTTGCTCCGAAAGCCACGATGCATGGTGCTATCATGGCTCAAAAGGAACTCCCCGATACTGATCAAATTGTTTTGATCGGTGATCGGGAAATCATTTTAGCCTTTCTGAAGGAAGAGAAGGTGCACCCGGATAAATTTGAAATCGTGGATGCTCCCGACATGATAGAAATGGACGAGCAGCCGACCAAAGCATTGGTAAACAAGCCTAATTCCAGCATCTCGGTTGGTTTCAGGATGCTGAAACATAAGGAGATTCACGCATTTGCAAGCGCCGGAAGCAGCGGCGCCATGATGGTGGGTTCAATCTACAGCGTCAACACCATCCAGGGAATTATCCGGCCAAGCGCTCCTGCATTTATCCCCAAGGAAAATGGCGGGTCGTCTGTGCTCATCGACGTTGGCACCAATCCCGATGCCAAGCCCGATGTGATGTACCAGTTCGGTATCCTTGGATCCCTTTTTGCCGAGCATGTTTTTCATGTAAAAAAACCCCGTGTTGGACTTTTGAATATTGGGGCAGAAGAAAAAAAAGGCAGCCTGACCACCCAATCCGCATTCCAGCTTATGAAGGATTCAAAAGATTTTCATTTTGTTGGAAATGTTGAAGGACGCGAACTGTTTCGCGACAATGTGGATGTGATCGTATGCGATGGCTTCGTCGGGAACATTGTTTTAAAACAGGTCGAAGCCATGTACCGGGTATTGGTTAAGAGGGGCATCAAGGATACCTATCTCGACCGCTTCAATTATGAAACATATGGAGGAACCCCGATCCTCGGGGTCAATTCGGCCGTTGTCGTGGGGCATGGAATTTCCAATGCCAACGCCATCCGCAGGATGATCATCATGACCAAGGAAGTGCACGAAGCCAAACTGCCGCAAAAAATAAAGCACGCGCTGGAGCAAAATTCCATCAATAATATTTAACGGGCATGTCTAAACTCAGGGCGAAGATTTCCGGGATCCATGGTTGGGTTCCTCCTTATATCTTGACCAATAAGGAACTGGAATCCATGGTGGAAACTACCGATGAGTGGATCATGACGCGTACCGGCATCCGCGAACGCCGCATTCTCAAGGGGAAGGGACTTGGAACCTCCGACATGGGAGCCGAAGCGGTGAAGGGTCTCCTCGAAAAGACCGGCACGAAACCCGAAGAAATCGATCTTGTTATTTGTGCCACTGTTACTCCCGACATGGTGTTCCCTGCCACCGCGAACATCATCAGCGATAAGGCAGGCTTGCGGAATGCATTTAGTTTCGACATCAATGCAGCATGCTCCGGTTTCCTTTTCTCACTGATAACCGCTTCAAAATATATTGAAACGGGAATGTATAAAAAAGTGATCGTGGTCGGAGCCGACAAAATGTCGTCCATCACAGATTATGGTTCCAGGGAAACCTGCGTTTTGTTCGGCGACGGAGCAGGGGCGGTTTTGCTTGAACCTACAACCGATAAGGTTGGCATCATGGATACCATGGCCGGCACGGATGGTTCGGGACGGGTACACCTGCATATGAAGGCAGGTGGCTCTGTCAAGCCCTCCTCGTACGAAACGGTTGACGCAAAAGAACATTATATTTTCCAGGAGGGACAACCTGTTTTCAAATTCGCCGTGACACGGATGGCGGATATATCTGCTGAGATCATGGAGCGGAATAATCTCACCGCGGATGATATTTCCTTCCTCGTGCCGCACCAGGCAAATCTCCGGATCATTGACGCTACTGCCCGCCGGATGGGGGTTGGCAAGGATAAGGTGATGATCAACATCGAACGATACGGCAATACCACCGATGCCACCATCCCGCTATGTCTCTGGGAATGGGAAGATAAACTCAAAAAGGGCGACAACATCATCCTGGCAGCTTTCGGCGGCGGGTTCACCTGGGGAAGCATCTGGGTGAAGTGGGCGTACTGAGAAAATTCAGAATTCAAAATTCAAAATGCAAACCGGGGATAATTCTGCCGGTTACGGCTGATTAGTTTTTCAGCACCCTGACCTGATAGACGGATTGGTCGGTAGTCAGCAGCATAATATAGATCCCACCGGGCAGCGCCTGGACATCCACTGAAATGTTATTTCCACTTGTTCCATAAGCCGGATTGTACCTCGTTCCGGCTACCGAAACCATCGTCAGCTTCAAATGATCCGAATCTATTCCCGGAGGCAGGGTAACCGAGCAGTGATCTGCTGCCGGGTTGGGACAGACCGTTATCTGAGCGGCCGTTGAACCGGCCTCGCCTGTTCCAACCGGGCTTCCCCATATCATGTATGCATATTCCGGATGATCGATGAACGGGTTGCGGTTATGCTGTATGCCGTACAACGCATTGTTACGGTTGACCTCCTTGGTTGAAACGGGATCAATGCTGCACCAGTGCAGCATCATTTGCAGCGCCCAGGGCTTGAGCTGCGACTTACTGGTCATGTCGGTCACATTCCAGCTGCCGTCCTCGGTATAATAACGGGTTGACATGTAAAAATAGGTCCGGGCGAAATCGCCTTTGTACTCGTCAAGAGGCTCGAAAACAGTTCCGGAATAGCCCGGCCAGGTGCAGGAACCAAGTTTGCACCCATTCTGGGAAGTCCAGCTGGCGGAGGAGACCGTGCCATACGGATAATTGTTGCGCCGGCCGTTTACATATCCGTCGGTAGGATAAATGTGGAACATATCCGAATTCATGGGAGGAACATCGTTGAACCAGCTTTTTGGCCAGGAATGCTCCCGGTTGTAGCAATCACCTTCTGCGGCATAATTGCCGCATTCATCACTGCCATTGTAGTGAAATACGTATGGGGGTGTCCCTCCCGGGACGTCAGAATACATATCCCAAACCACCGACCCCGGCTTTGCGTCGGTAGTTGAAAAATACCCGATGATGGAGCTGTACGACACGACCGTATGGCCTTTGATTATGTTGTGCAGGGCAGCCTGTAATGCCACGCCCGACTTCCCGCTTGCCGGATCGTAATACCCGGGAGGGATTTGCGCGAAAGCCCGCGAAACAAATAACAGCAGGAGGATTATAAGTGTTTGAGGGACACCACGCCAGATAGCAGATGGATTTTTCAAGAAGATAAATTTTTTGCAAAGGTACAAAAATGGTGCATAGCATTTATTGATCTTCCGGGCGCTTTATCACCTGAACCCGCCGTTAAAATTTCATGTAATTGTCGATAATTGACACAAAATTTACAATTGTTACAGAATCTTTTCCATTTTAAGGAGGCAACCATTTTTTGAACAGCTCCCCCGATAAAACTGCGGAAAAGCCTGTCAACCTGCTCTTTGTTTAAAACTTTTCCCTCAAAACCATATTACCTTTCCCTTTTTTCCTGATTAAGCAGGAAAGAAATATTAATTTGTTATTTGCAAACCATGAAAAAAGAGAGCGGCAGCATTGTTCCTGATATGGTGTTTCCACCAAAAGGTTGAATGAGCAGGTCAAAAGAAACCATCTTTCACGACTCAGATACTCACACAATCTTCCTTACGTTTTCACAGAATATGGTGCTGTAATGCTTGCCAGTGTTCTGAATTCCGATATGGCTATCATAGTCAACATTCAGATCGTGCGGATATTTATCAAGATACGGAAACTGGTTGAAACTCATTCGGCTTCCGACGAAGTGAAGACAATTAATACAAAACCAGCAACTTTTCACCACCCCTCCCAATGCACCCGCTCCGCCCGAAACTTGTCTTTGGGTTGATCCACGCCCGCCGGATGCCCCACCGGAACAATGCTGAACGGTGACACTTCGGGCGGCAGATTCAGCAGTTTCCGCACATGGTTTTCACGTTCAGCCATGGGATAGAGCGCCGACCATACTGCTCCAAGCCCCATCGCCTCAACCGCAAGCAGGATGTTTTCCGTTGCCGCTGCCGCATCCTGGTACCATAAATCGGTGGCCCCCGGTTGAAGGTTTACCGCAGAGTTGCCGCAAACCACAATGCAGGCACCGGCTTTGAACAGCATTTTAGTGAACGGAAGTCCCTCTCCCAATGCGTTCAGCAGGGGGCGCTCCGTAACGGCGACAAATGCCAGCGGTTGCCGGTTGCGTGCCGACGGGGCAGCCATCCCGGCCTTCACCAGCGCCAGCAGGCAGGCTTTTGTCACAGGTTCTCCGGTATAATTGCGAACGCTTTTGCGCGACATGATATTCTCCAGGATGATGCTTGTTTTATCGGTCATTCATGATTTATTTTGATCTGTAAAAGTATAGAATATAAGGATATTGGTGGTTCCTGTTTCTCATAATTCCGATTGGACGATTTACGATTGCAGATTGAAATGTTTGAGTTACGATTTACGATTGTTCAGAACTAATCGTCAGTCGTCAATCCTTTAATTAAATCTGCAATCGTAAATCGTCCAATCGAAAATATCAATCCCATTGGATTCAGAAATGATTCATGATGTGTTAGCAGGATGGCAAACTAAAAAAGGATTTGGATATCCGTATATATCTGGTTAAAAGAATTTTTCTTAATTTTGCACGCCTTTTCAGGGCAGAGTCAGGATAATTGCTGACTGAACGGCCGGATACCGTTCCCCCGGCGCGATGAAAGAAACAGGATGAGTAAACGATACGCTGAATACAAGAATTTAAGCCTGACCAGGATTGGTGATGAAATCCAGTCCTACTGGAAGGAGCATGGCACATTTGAAAAGAGTCTGAGGCTCACCGAAGGCAAGCCTCCGTATGTCTTTTATGAAGGTCCGCCATCAGCGAACGGCACTCCCGGGATTCACCACGTCATGGCACGTGCCATCAAGGATATTTTCTGCCGCTACAAAACCATGAAAGGGTTTTATGTCAGCCGAAAGGCAGGCTGGGATACCCACGGGCTCCCCATCGAGATCGGCGTGGAGAAAAAACTCGGGATCACCAAGGAGGATATCGGGAAAACAATTTCCATCGAAGATTACAATAAGGAATGCCGCACCGAGGTGATGAAATACAAAGACCTCTGGGACGACCTGACCATCCGCATGGGTTATTGGCTCAACCTGGATGATCCTTATGTCACTTACGAAAACAAATACATCGAGAGTGTCTGGCATCTCCTTGGAAAATTATACGAAAAAGGCTTGCTGTACAAGGGATATACCATTCAGCCGTATTCACCGGCTGCAGGTACCGGCCTCAGCACCCATGAACTCAATCAGCCCGGCACCTACAAGATGGTGAAGGATCATACTGTCGTTGCGCAGTTTAAGGTGATACGGGATGCCGGATCAGAGTTCCTCTTCAAAGACTTGTTTGGAGACCTTTACATTCTTGCCTGGACAACCACGCCCTGGACGTTGCCTTCCAATACCGGCCTTGCCGTGGGTAAGGACATCGCGTATGTCCTGGTGAAAACATTCAATCCCTATACGTTTACCGAACAAACCGTCGTACTGGCGAAAGAACTGTTGCACCAGTATTTCCCTGAGAAGAACAGCCAGCTTGAAATGGAAA
Source organism: bacterium (assembly GCA_037141055.1). Classification (GTDB taxonomy): domain Bacteria; phylum Bacteroidota; class Bacteroidia; order Bacteroidales; family FEN-979; genus CAIVAT01. The sequence goes on from JBAXDH010000024.1 coordinate 31,657, forward strand.
GCTACCATGAAGGCGACAAACACATACCTTTCCAGGTGGTGGCCGAATTCAGGGGAAAAGAATTCGAGGGCATCCGTTTTGAACAGCTGCTGCCTTATGCAAGACCCGAAGACGGCGACCCTTTCCGTATCGTGCTTGGTGATTTTGTTACCACCGGGGATGGTACCGGCATCGTGCACATTGCCCCGAGTTTTGGCGCCGACGATTTTCGCGTTGGCCGGCAGTATGGACTGGGTTCGTTAACCCTGGTTGACAAGCAGGGAAGGTTTACCGAACAGATGGGCGAATTTGCCGGCCGTTATGTAAAACCTGAATATGATGCCGACTGTGTTGCCGGAAACTGTCCCCCGGTGGATATTGACATCATCGTGAAACTGAAACACGAAAACAAAGCCTTCAAATCGGAGAAGTATGAGCACTCCTATCCGCATTGCTGGCGAACCGATAAACCGATCCTCTACTATCCGCTTGATTCATGGTTTATCCGCACGACCGCCTTCAAGGAGGAGATGATCGCCCTCAACAAAACCATCAACTGGAAACCGGAATCAACCGGAACCGGTCGTTTTGGCAACTGGCTCGAAAACCTGGTCGACTGGAATTTATCCCGGTCAAGGTTCTGGGGTACCCCCTTGCCGATATGGAGATCAGCAGATGTGAAACAGGAAATCTGCATTGGTTCCGTTGCTCAGCTGAAAACGGAGATTGAAAAAGCGGTGAAAGCAGGGCTGATGAAGACCAACCCGCTTGAAAATTACAACCCTGAGGATACCACGGATGAAAATTACCATTCGTTCGACCTCCACCGTCCTTTTGTTGATGACATCATCCTTGTTTCTGACGACGGCGTGCCAATGTACCGCGAGCCTGATCTGATTGATGTGTGGTTCGATTCAGGCGCCATGCCTTACGCCCAGTACCATTACCCGTTCGATCAATCCCGTCAGCTGGAGAGTTTTTTCCCGGCAGATTTTATTGCCGAAGGAGTTGACCAGACCCGCGGATGGTTTTTCACCCTGCACGCCATCGCAGTGATGCTGTTTGACGGCGTATCTTACAAAACTTGTGTTTCAAACGGCCTGGTACTTGACAAGAACGGCAATAAAATGTCGAAACGTCTGGGCAACGCCGTGGATCCGTTCGAAACCATCAATAAATACGGCCCGGATGCCACAAGATGGTACCTGATCACCAACTCGCAGCCCTGGGATAACCTGAAGTTTGACGCTGAAGGCATTGAGGAGATCAGGCGGAAATTCTTCGGAACGCTTTACAATACATATGCCTTTTATTCCCTGTATGCAAACATCGACGGATTCACATTCAGTGAACCGGAAATCGCCATCGGGGAGCGTCCGGAAATCGACCGGTGGATCCTTTCGGAACTCAACTCCCTGATCAAGGTTGTAGATGATTGCTATGCCGATTATGAACCTACAAGGGCCGGCCGCGCCATATCCGATTTTGTGGACGCTCACCTCAGCAACTGGTACGTTCGCCTGTGCCGGCGCCGTTTCTGGAGAGGAGATTATTCGCCGGATAAAATATCAGCTTACCAGACATTGTACCGCTGCCTCGAAGTAATAGCCCAGCTGTCGTCGCCCATCGCCCCGTTTTTCGCTGAACGGCTCTTTTTAGACCTCAACAGCGTATCCGGCAGGAAGGATGCCGATTCGGTTCACCTGACCGAATTTCCGCAGGCCGATCTTGCTTTAATTGACAAAGACCTGGAAGAGCGCATGGAACTTGCGCAGAAGATCTCTTCCATGGTGTTATCCATCCGGAAAAGCACCCGCATCCGGGTTCGCCAGCCTCTGAACAAAGTGATGGTCCCCGTGCTGAATGATCACCTGGCCGCACAGATCGATGCCGTTAAAAACCTGATCCTCTCGGAAGTCAACGTCAGGGAACTGGAATACATCACAGACACAGCAGGGATACTGGTGAAGAAGGTAAAACCGGATTTCAAGAAACTTGGTCCCCGGTATGGCAAGCTGATGAAACAACTTGCCGTGGCGGTTACTGAAATCACCCAGCAGGAGATCAGCACGCTGGAGAAGGACGGGAAACTTGCCATCCAGGTTGAAGGACAGCCTGTTGAACTGCTGCTGGACGATGTGGAGATCCTTTCTGAGGACATTCCCGGATGGCAGATTGCCAGCATGGGAACGCTCACGGTGGCGCTTGACATCACCATCACCCCGGAGCTTTTCCAGGAAGGGATTGCCCGAGAAGTGATCAACAGGATCCAGAACCTTCGGAAAGATAAAGGATACGAAGTGACAGATAAAATTATGGTTAAATTCCAGTCTCACACAGAGGTGGATGAGGCCGTGCATCGTAATATTTCCTATATTTGCTCGGAAACTCTCGCTCAGTCTTTCGATGTTGTCACTGAGATTGACGAATCTGCAAAAACTTTAATTGAAATCACGGATAAAATTTCAACATTTATTGAAATTAAAAGGGTTGACTAATACTATTGAATTATGAAAAAAGCAACAGGAGCAACACAGACGGAAAAAAACCGGTATGCTGACGATGAACTGGAGGAGTTCAAACAGATTATCCTGAAGAAACTGGAAAAGGCACACAATGACCTGAAATTGCTTACGGAATCGTATACGACAGGCAATGAGCATGATACCAACGATACATCTCCCACTTTCAAGGTGCTTGAAGAGGGTTACCAGGTGTTCTCAAAGGAAGAAAACAGCAAGTTTGCTGCCCGCCAGGAAAAATTTATCAAATCGCTTGAAAATGCCCTGATCAGGATAGAAAACAAAACCTACGGGATTTGCAGGGTTACAGGCAAACTGATCCCTGCCGACCGCCTGCGCAGTGTTCCCCACGCAACCCTGAGCATCGAAGCCAAACGGGTGCAGGTTGCCGTCCCTGTTGCTGTTCGTCCCCTGGATCCTGACATGGAATAATCTCCCGCATCGTCTTAAGCCTATCATTTGAAAAAAGCTGCGCTTATTGTCCTTGTAATCCTGGTGATAGACCAGGCGCTGAAGATTTGGATAAAGACCACGTTCTTCATGGGCGAAAGCCATGCTGTTCTCGGCAATTGGTTTTACCTTCATTTTACCGAAAACGAAGGCATGGCATTCGGCATGAAACTGGGCGGGAGTTATGGCAAATTGCTGCTTAGCCTTTTCCGTATTTTTGCAGTCATTATCATTGCCTGGTGGCTCTACAGGGTTACTAAAAAAGGCGCCGGAAACCTGCTGATCATATGTATCTCGCTGATCCTTGCCGGAGCTCTGGGTAACATTATCGACAGCGCTTTTTATGGCCTCATCTTCAACGAGAGCGTGAATATGCAAATCGCCTCTTTATTTCCTCCCGGCGGAGGATATGGAGCATTTTTACACGGGAAGGTTGTCGATATGCTCTATTTCCCGGTCATTGATTCTCATTTTCCAACCTGGATACCGTTATGGGGAGGCGAAGATTTTGTGTTTTTCCGCCCTGTGTTTAACATCGCAGATTCATCCATAACCACCGGCGTGTTAATCCTGATATTTTTTCAGAAGAAGGTTTTTGAAACCGCACCACATTCCGGTGATATTCCGGAAAACGCTGACCAGCAGAATAATCTCCAATCGTAAATCAGACAATCGGAAATTTTACCTGACCCTGATCGACCTGCCAACCCGCAGGGTGGTTGTTGGTTTGATCTTATTCATCGCGCAGATTTCTTTCACCGAAGTTTTGTATTTGCGGGCGAGTTTACCTACCGTGTCTCCGTTTTTTATCCTGACAACCTGGGCGTTGGCCACATAATCGTTAGGGTAGAAAACCTGCTTTGTTACCGGGAAGGTGTTTGCAATGAGTTTCTGATTGTCGAAATCAAGCATCCGAAGCGGATCGAGCGGAATATCCCTGTACCGCACTTCAAAGTGGAGATGCGGCCCCCTGCTGCGTCCTGTTGAACCACCCTGGGCAATAAACACGCCTGATTTTACCTGTTCATTTACCCTGACATGGATTTTTGACAGGTGTCCGTAATAGGTTTCCAGGCCATTGTAATGCCGGATGATGACCAGGTTTCCAAAACCGCCCCTGTTGTATTTGGCATATCGCACAACGCCGTCAAATGCCGCCCTTACAGTGTCGCCTTTATTTAGCTTGATATCCAGACCCTTGTGGGAGTATGTGAAACCGCGAAAAAGTTTACCATAGATTGGCATGGTGAAGGGGCGCTCGGTGGAAGTAAGCATGACGACCGTGTCGCGGATTGAATCCGGCTTGACACGGTATGCGAAAATCTGGTCATTGATCCATTGTGCGGAAAACAAGCCCGTTGAATCATCCTCCTGGCTCATCATCACCGGTTCATCCTGGAGATATTCCCAGGTAAAGTTTTTATACAGGATGGCTGTCCCTTTTGGAGTTTCAACCGTATCAATGATGGCATCCGGGTTACGCTGGGCAAATGATATAAGGGGGGAAATAAAAAATGGCAACAACCACAATTTTAATAACTTCATCGGCAAAATGTAAGGTAACTTTAATTAAGAAACGACAAAATTACACTAAAAATTTCCCACATCAAACATTTAATCAATCAGATATTTTATCTTTGCATAAAATATTAAGCCATATCATGCAAGCGAAGAATAGCGGAAAAATCTCTCAAATCATCGGTCCGGTTATAGACGTGGTCTTCGATGAAGATGTAAAACTTCCCAATATTTACGATGCCCTTGAGGTGACGAATGAAAAGGGGGATGTCATTGTACTTGAATGCCAGTATGATGTTGGTGAACATACGATGCGCACAGTTGCCATGGACTCGACCGACGGGTTGCGTCGCGGAATGGAAGTCGTAGCCAAGGGACGTCCGATATCAATGCCGGTAGGGGACATGGTTCGCGGCCGGTTATTCAACGTCATTGGCAAGCCCATTGACGGGCTGGCCCCGGTTTCGGAAGAGCACGTGTATGCCATTCACAGGGATCCGCCAAAGTTTGATACGCTGAGCACTTCAAAAGAGGTGCTGTTTACCGGCATTAAAGTCATCGACCTGATCGAGCCTTATTCCAAGGGCGGAAAGATCGGCCTGTTCGGCGGTGCCGGGGTCGGGAAAACCGTGATCATCATGGAACTTATCAACAACATCGCAAAAAAATATGCCGGGTTGTCGGTGTTTGGCGGTGTTGGAGAACGCACCCGTGAAGGGAACGACCTTCTTCGTGAAATGATTGAATCCGGGGTAATCCGGTATGGCAAGGAATTCCAGGAAGACATGGAAAAAGGCGGTTGGGACCTGTCGAAGGTTGATCCTGACGAATTATTGAAATCACAGGCCACCCTTGTATTCGGACAAATGAATGAGCCTCCCGGAGCCCGTGCCCGCGTGGCCCTTTCGGGTCTTACCATGGCTGAATATTTTCGCGATGGCGATGAAAAATCAGGCGGCCGCGACATCCTGTTCTTCATCGACAATATTTTCCGTTTCACCCAGGCGGGGTCGGAAGTATCGGCTCTTCTGGGCCGTATGCCTTCTGCGGTTGGTTATCAGCCGACACTGGCCTCTGAAATGGGTATCATGCAGGAGCGCATCACTTCCACGAAGCGGGGTTCAATCACTTCCGTTCAGGCGGTGTATGTTCCGGCCGACGATTTAACCGATCCGGCACCTGCCACCACCTTTGCCCACCTTGACGCCACCACCGTTTTAAGCCGTAAAATCTCTGAACTGGGTATTTATCCCGCTGTTGATCCGCTGGATTCAACCTCGCGGATTCTTTCACCAGATGTGGTCGGAAACGAGCATTATGATACAGCGCAGCGGGTTAAACGCATCCTGCAGCGTTACAAGGAACTTCAGGATATTATTGCCATCCTCGGGATGGACGAATTGTCGGACGAAGACAAACTCGTTGTATCACGCGCCCGCCGCGTGCAGCGTTTCCTTTCACAGCCTTTCTTCGTCGCCACCCAGTTTACCGGTATCCCGGGCGCATTTGTGAATATTGAAGATACCATCAAAGGATTCAACATGATCATGGATGGCGCGGTGGATGAATATCCCGAGTCAGCTTTCAGCATGGTCGGCACCATCGAAGAGGCCATTGAAAAGGGGAAGAA
>JBAXDH010000025.1:0-37471 GCA_037141055.1 bacterium
TTCACTATTCACTGTCTATTTCCTGTCTCCCAAAAACCTCAGAAGGAACAGGAACAGGTTGATAAAATCCAGGTAAAGGGTCAGCGCCCCTAGAATACTCAGTTTTCGTGTGTTGGCCTCGCCATATTCACCTGAACCCGCCCCGATTTTTTTGAGACGCTGCACGTCGTAGGCGGTCAGACCAGTAAAGATTAACACACCAGCTACGCTGATGATATAATCCATGGTGCCGCTGTGCATGAAGAAATTAACCATCATGGCCACCATCAGGCCGATCATGCCCATCATCATGATGGATCCGAATTTTGTGAGGTCGGTTTTTGTGGTATAACCGGTTACGGCCATGATGCCGAACATGGCAGCGGTAACGGCAAAGGTTTTGTAAACGGAAGCTGCCGTGTACACCAGCAGGACAAAACTCATGCTCATGCCCATCAATACCGAAAATGAAATAAATAAAAGTGTCAAAACGGCAGGCGAAAGACGTTGAAATCCGAATGACATCAGTAACACGAATCCGAGGGGTGCGAGGGTTACAATCCATCCCAGGCCGCTTAATCCGTGCGTTACCGGGTTGACAAGGCTGTTCCTGAGTTCCGGCGAACCGGCGAACCAGTAAGCGGTCACTGCCGTGATAATCATGGCAAGGGTCATCCATCCGAAAACCTGCGTCATGAAAGATTTTGCAACGGTGGCATCCTGGCTGCCCTGCTGCGCTGTAAAATATCCTCTGTCATTTGTTTGTCCAAACATAATCTGTCCTCCTTTAAAAGTTAATTAATCAATTATCAATGCAACTTCGTGCTGATCAGATGCAAAAACTCCGCCCTGGTCTTATCCCGTTCAAATGCCCCGACAAAATCGGATGTAGTTGTGACAGAATTTTGCTTCTGAACACCGCGCATGGCCATGCACAAATGTTGTGCCTCGATTACGACTGCCACGCCGAGGGGTTTGAGGGTGTCGTTGATCGCCTCCTTGATCTGCATCGTAAGACGCTCCTGTACCTGCAGCCGGCGGGCATAGATGTCGACAACCCTGGCGATTTTGCTCAATCCTGTGATATATTTGTCGGGGATGTATGCCACATGCGCCTTCCCGATAAAAGGCACCATGTGATGTTCGCAAAGGGAGTATATTTCAATATCCTTCACGATCACCATTTCACGGTAATCCTCCCTGAATTTTGCAGAACTGAGGATCTCTTTGGGATCAAGCGCATAGCCCTGCGTGAGGAACTGGATCGCTTTGGCAACCCGCAACGGCGTTTTTTCAAGTCCTTCACGGTTAGGATTTTCCCCGATGAGGCGAAGTATCTCTTTGTAATGAAGTGCCAGCTCTTCGGTTGTGCTCTGGTCGAATTCCTCTACTTTTTCGTAATTAAGCTTCTTTTTGATTGCCATGACAAACGGTTTTACGAGCTAATCTCCATAATATTCAATGATGTTGTTTTCCGACTGTTCAAGCCGGATGCAATGCAGAATTCCGCCAATCTTCATTATTTCGCCGGCAAGTTCGTTCCATATTCCAATCGCAACGTTCTCACTTGTGGGGACTTTCCCCACGAGGAAATCGACTTCAAGATTCAGATTTTTATGATCGACTTTTTTCAGGATCTTTTCATCAATCAACCTGCTGACATGACGCAGATGAATGACAAGGCCTGTTTTAGGATCAGCTTCTCCCTTCACGGTGACAAACAAATTGTAGTTATGACCGTGCCAGTTTGGATTGGAGCATTTTCCAAAGATTTCGAAATTCTCTTCATCCGTGTATTCCGGAAGAAAAAGGCGGTGTGCGGCACTGAAATGTTCCCTGCGTGTTATATGAACCATTTCGGTTAATTTGGTGTGCAAAGGTAATGATTTCCTAAGCTGATTTGGAATCAGGCTTGCTGCTTTGCGTGTATTTGATGATGGAGGCAGACTCAAAAATCGTGTAACACAGGTAAAGGATGAAAAAACCGAGCATGAACGGAATGGCATCGCTCCTGTTCACAAGCACATAGCCGATCATGACACCGGCATAAATAAACAGTTTTATGATGATGGTCAGGAGGAATGTGTTGACAAATTTGATGAATCGCTTTCCGGCAGACTGCAGCAGGTAATAAAAGGAGAGGAGGGAGGTTGCGATGAAAAAAACAATAAGAAAAGGAAGTGCCGGAGAGACAAACGCCCGTGGGATTAAAAATGAGAGGAGCAGGATGATGGCACCGGTTATGGATGAAAAAATCAGCAGGTTCCGGAGAAATTTGATATAGGCAGAGTTCATGAAAACAAGGATTAAAAAGTACAACAACGGATGGTTACCTGCGCAAGAGGTCCCTGGTGGCGAAGTAGATGGAGAGAGAGACGGAAACGATGGAAAGGATCACCGTAAGAACCGGCTTCGTGTTCAGCCACTGGTCAAGTTTAAACCCTGCAAAAACGCCAATCAGGATAATGGCCAGCATCTGGATGGCCAAACCGGAATAACGCGCATAATCGTTAAGATTTTTCCGCGGGTCGGATTTCATTGGCATTTGGTGGAAACTTGATGTCTTTTGAGCCGGGTTGCTCCATGCTGCAGGTCCCTGAAAATTTGGCGCCGGGTTCAATGGCCAGCTTCCCGGTGGTGATATCCCCGCTGAAACGGGCGGTCTCTTTTAAAGTCAAAAGCTCTGAAACCTTTACGGTTGCGGTTACTTCTCCTGAAAAATCCGCATTCTGACATTGGATCTCCCCGTCAATTTTACCGGTTGGCCCGACCACGATTTTTCCTTTGCACTGGATCGTTCCGTTCAGGGTGCCGTCAATCCGGAAATCACCATTGACATGAATTTCGCCTTTCACAACGGCACCGGGTCCCAGTATGTTGATTGTGGGCATTTCTGGTTCTCTGTTTTTCGACATAAAAGTTGATTTAAACACAGGCGTTAGTTTGGAATCGGGTAGTTCTTTTCAAAAAAACGAAGATACTGCGGAATATCTTTGTTTTTATATAAAACCGGGTAATTTTCAACAGAAATGACGAAATTGAAATACTCCCCTGCGTTTTCGAGTTTGGTGAAAATATATTTGCTGTTGAGGATCCCGATGAAATAATTCATGGCGGTCTCTGCATTGTCAAAGTTGTTCACGGTGATCATCTGCCTTCCGTTGTCAAGAAGAAGGCTGTTTACCATCAGTTTTTCCAGGTCGTGGAACTTTGTATTATAGTCCGAAATTTTTATTTTGAGCGCATCAACATCCACGAGATTATCATTCACAACCAGGATGTAAAAATGCATCGCATTGGGATCGAATTTATAAAGCCTCACCGTATTATCTGCAACGGTGGTTGAGTCAGTCGCAATCGGCTGACCTTTCGAATCTTTCTGGGTTCCGAGGAAAGCCAGTACGTTTTCGGCCATCGGTTTGACCTTGCTGTAGGGATAATCCCTGATCACCTTGTTCATCGCCGTTACCAGTGAATCCACAACTTCGATCTTGCCAAGTGCAAGGGCACGCATGTAATCGAATTTCGGCATCAGCAAAGAGTCGGATTTGTATTTTCCCCGCGCGATATCTGCATTGTTGATGACCATGTAATACTGCTGGTTTGTAAATGCTTTGTACGTGTCATAGTAGAGCTTGGTTGCCTCTGACTGCCTGGCATTGATTTCTTTGTAATAATTCGGATTAACAAGCAGTTTTGCATAATCGCTTTCGGGATACAGGCTGAGAATCTGGTTTTTGTACAGATCGCTTTTGGGCTGGTCCTGGAGATGCGAATAGAGTTGCCAAAGTTCGTAGGCCGTCTGGATCTTGTATTTGTTGTCGGGATAACGTTCCAGAAGCGTTGTGAACGTTTGCGTGGCGCTTCCATAATCGCCCAGGCCCTCAACGTAGATGAACCCGGCCTGGTACAAAGCCTCAATGATCATGTCGTTCGAAGCTGCCACTTTTTCCTTGGTGAGCGGGATGTCGGGCGTGTAAAATGCCCGTTCCTTCGGATTTTTTGACTTGGCCGCGATCTTCTTCCCGCCCTTTGTCGTGTCGCCCGGAGCGCCCGGTATCGAATCAGTTATCGGAGGCTCGTTGGCAAAACTGGCGGCAGATTTATCGGTCAGGAACCAGTTGTCTTCGATCTTTCGCCGTCCCCATTTCCGCATAAACGTTGAAAACCCGTTCGACATGGTCGTCGGGTTGTAAAAATACCACCGCCCGGTGTTGGATCCGACGGACTGCTGATCCTGGCCCATTCCCTGCTGCCCCAGGATGCTTTGCGATTCCTGCCTCCGCTGCTCCTCCATTTGTTTCCTCATCTCTTCGGCAACAAGTTTGGCGATAATCTGGTCGATGATTTTGTTCCTCTGATCTTCCGTCATGCCTGCGAGTTTTTGCAAACTGTCCTGCCGTTGTACCACCCCGAGGTTTTTAACCAGGTCGGTCAGGGTGCTTGTGCGTTTTGCAAGGTCCTTGTAACCGGGATAATCTTTAGGCAGGAACTGCATCGTGCTGTCGTAATAAGCCTGGGAAGTCATGTAATTGCGGGTGCCGAAATAAATATCGGCAAGCTCAAGCGAAGAAATAGCTTTCTGATAATTATTTGTCTTGCTGTTGGTAACTGATTTTTTGTAGTAATCGATGGCAACCGCTGTGTCGGAGTCTTTCAGGGCGATGTGGGCAAGGGCATAATAGACCTGATCGAGGAAATCCTTGTTTTTATCATCCTTCAGCATTTTTGTCAGCTTCTTGACGATAAACTCCCGGTTGCCGCTCTTTGAATCATAACATTGTGCCATGTTTATCTTGGCATTAAACTCCATCTCGTACGATTTGGCATGTTTTATCACCGTGGCATAGAATTTTGATGCATCGTTCAGTTCCCCGTTCAACTGATGAATCTGGCCAAGGATGAACTGGCAGCGTGTCCGCTCGGCATTGGTGGGATTGAGCTCCAGGGCACGGTTTAGGTACGGGACCGCCGCATCATAGTTTTTCTGCATGATGAAAAACTGCCCGTATACCAGGTTGAGGGCGGTTTCATAATCGGCAGGTGCATCGCCCTTGTTAATCTTGCTCTGCAGCATGTCAAGCATCGGTTCTGCCCTGTTGAAATCGCCGATCTGGATGTTTGCCCTGGCCTGCCACAGCATGGCCTCGTATTTAATGTCGTTGTAGTTGAAGGTTTTAATTACAAATTCGAAGGTCCGACGGGCCATCGGATAATCCTGCTTGTAGAAATAGGATTTTCCGATCAGCATGTAACAGTCATCGATCCAGCGGTTATATTCCTTGCGGTTAAAAGACATCGAGTGTTTGTTGATGGCCTTTGATGCCTTTTTAATGGCAATGTCGGCATACTGCGATATTTTGGAGGCACTTGCCTTGTCGCCGTACTGATATACAGGGATAACAACGGAGTAGTTATCCTTCAAACCTGCATGGTATTCCTTAACCCCCTGGCGCATGTTATCCATCCCGTTCCAGTACACGTTGTAATGCGCCGTCAGGTTATGGTATGTTCTGCGGACAAATGTGTTTTTTTTGGTGGAACAGGCACTAAAAATGGTAAGACCGGACAAAACCAGTATCCATACGGTGAGGGTATATCTCTTCGTCAATCTCAAAACTCCCTGAACATTTAAGTAATACTAACTATAATTTTACAAAAATATTTTAAATTTTTGAATTATCCCGAAAGTTTGCATTTTGCATCGGGATTGAACGCCATCACCCTGTTCCTGCCCGGAATCCAACCGGCGAGGTTCTGACCCCGAACCTGCAGATTGGTCCGGTCATGGCGCGGAGGTTGCGCGGGTGCATAATTTTCCGATCTTTGCAGCGTTTTCAGCATCAGTATGTGATACATGGCTTTGGAGAAAAAAGATAGGAAAAGAGGCAGGTGGACTGAAAAATGGCGAAACAAGTACCGCCTTGTTTTCATGACGGACGATACGCTGGAGGAACGTTTCACCTTCAGGCTTTCCCGGATGAATGTGTTCATTGCCCTTGGAACATTGACGATCGTGCTTATATTCCTCACTAGTTTCCTGATCGCGTTCACCCCGTTGCGTGAATACATCCCGGGATATACCAATGTCGGCCTTACCAAAAGATTATACAAACTGCAGTCAACAACTGATTCGATTGAGCGCGACCTTGTGGCCAAAGAGCAGTTTATTAAAAATCTCCGGGATGTTATCGACGGCAAAGACCTTACAGAAGATAAGCCGGTGACAGGCGACTCAGTGAAACGATACGGCAATATAAAGATCAAGCGTTCGCTCGAAGATTCCATGTTACGGCTGGAGGTAGAAAATCAGAACAAGTACAACCTCTATAAAACCGAATCAATTGAAAGCGCCAGTCAGAAGAAGTCTTCCATAGGCGGCGAGTTGTTCTTCGCGCCGCTGAACGGCATCGTCACCAGTCCGTTCAATCCGGCTCAGAAACATTACGGGGTTGACATCGTTGCCAGACAAAATGAAGCGGTCAAGGCTGTTCTCGACGGAACCGTGGTTTTCAGCAACTGGACCCTGGAGACCGGATACGTGATTGCGGTTCAGCATACGAAAAACATCATATCCCTGTATAAACATAATTCAGCCATCCTGAAAAAGACCGGGGAGTATGTAAGGGCCGGGGATCCTATTGCCATTGTGGGCGAGACAGGTGAACTTGTCACAGGGCCGCATCTTCATTTCGAGTTGTGGAGCGATGGCAACCCCGTGGATCCCAATCAATATATTACCTTTTAAATTTTTACCCCGTCCCATTGAAGAAAAACCTTGCAATTTTAGGCTCCACCGGGAGTATCGGAACCCAGGCGCTGGGCGTGGTTCGAAGCCATCCCGACCTTTTTGGGATCGAGGTGCTGACTGCCCAGGAAAATTGCGACCTGCTTATCAGGCAGGCCATAGAATTCATGCCCAATGCCGTGGTGATCGGGAATGAGAACTGCTACCGCAAAGTGGCAGACGCCCTTAAAAATTATCCGGTCAAAGTATTCGCCGGTCCGAACGCCATCGCCCAGGTTGTGGAGATGGAGGAGATTGACCTGGTACTGATGGCCCTGGTCGGCTATGCAGGGCTGAGACCGACCCTTAACGCCATCAATGCAGGGAAGCATATTGCCCTCGCGAATAAGGAAGCCCTGGTTATTGCCGGCGACCTGGTTATGAAGCAGGCACGGTTAAAAAAGGTCATGATCCTGCCGGTTGATTCAGAACACTCTGCCATTTTTCAATGTCTCGCAGGCGAGATGCCCGGGAGCGTGGAAAAAATTTACCTGACCGCCTCCGGCGGTCCCTTCAACGGAAAAACGAAGGAGCAGCTTGCCGGCATTGGCAAGGAAGAGGCGTTGAACCATCCAAACTGGAAAATGGGCAATAAAATCACCATCGATTCTGCCTCCATGATGAACAAAGGCCTTGAAGTGATTGAAGCCCGGTGGCTCTTTAACCTTCAGCCCGGCCAGATCGACGTGGTGATTCATCCCCAGTCCATTGTTCATTCGATCGTACAGTTCATCGACGGTTCCATGAAGGCACAGCTTGGCCTGCCCGACATGAGGCTTCCCATCCTGTATGCCCTTTCATTTCCTCAGCGCATTAAGTCTGACTTTCCCCGGTTCAACTTTGCCGCCTACCCTCAGCTCAGTTTCAGCGCGCCCGACACGGATGTTTTCAGGAACCTCACGCTGGCGTATGAAGCATTGCGGCAGGGAGGGAACATGCCTTCCATCCTGAATGCCGCAAATGAAACCGCGGTAGCCGCATTCCTCCACGACCGCATCTCTTTCCTGGGAATCCCGGAAGTGATCGAACACTGTATGAAAACAGGATCTTTTATCAGTAATCCGACATACGATGATTATGTCGGCTCACATCATGAGGCCATGGAACTTGCAGAAAACTTTATTTCACATCAAAAAAAGTATTAACCAGTAACCCACGAATCACACATGGAAATCGTTATAAAAATCATACAGTTATTGCTCAGTTTGTCAATTCTCGTGATCTTCCACGAGTTCGGGCACTACATTGCAGCCCGGTTTTTTAAAATTCGGGTTGAGAAATTCTATCTCTTCTTCGATCCCTGGTTTTCCCTCTTTAAGTATAAAAAGGGGGACACTGAATATGGAATCGGATGGGTCCCGCTGGGAGGTTATGTGAAAATTTCAGGGATGATCGACGAATCGATGGATAAGGAACAGATGAAACTTCCGCCCCAGCCGTGGGAGCTTCGTTCAAAACCGGCCTGGCAGCGGCTGATCGTAATGCTGGGCGGGGTGACGGTGAACATTCTCCTGGCCATCGCCATTTACGTGGTCATGCTCGCAGCATGGGGGGAGCAGTACCTTCCGGCATCTGAAGTGAAATATGGCATCTCGGTCGATTCCCTCGGATATGAGATGGGGCTCCGCAACGGAGATGTGATCCTTTCGGTCGACAACAAAAAAGCAGACGATTTTGTATCAATTCCCAAAACCATCATCCTGGAAGAAGCCAGGTCTGTCCAGGTAATCCGCGATGGGCAAAAAACGGATGTTCAGATTCCAAAGGGCTTTATCAGCAAACTCATCAAGCAAAAATCCCCGGATTTCATCGCAGTACGTTTTCCGTTTGAAGCCGGGAAATTTACGGTCGGTTCACCTGCTGAAGCTGCAGGGATTAAAGTTAACGACAGGATTATCGGGTTGAATGACTCGATCATGGTTTACTTTGATCAGTTCAGGGCCCGTGTTCAGCAATTTAAAAACAAAACCGTACAGGTGATGGTGCTGCGCGGCAGGGATACTCTCCGCATGCCTGTGAATGTTCCGGGGGCCGGGTTGATCGGCGTATATCCAAAAGGACCGGCCAGTTATTTCAACTTCAGGGAGAAAAATTACAGCCTGGTGACCGCCATTCCCGCTGGAGTCGTGAAAACGTTCGAACAGGCCGGCAATTATATAAAATCGATCAGGCTGCTGTTTTCCCAGGAAAAGGCCTACGAATCCGTTGGCGGTTTCATCACCATCGGCAACATATTCCCGTCAACATGGGATTGGGCGGCGTTTTGGTCGCTCACCGCTTTTCTGTCGATCATGCTTGCCATCCTCAATGTGCTGCCCATTCCGGCGCTCGACGGCGGACATGTGATGTTCCTGCTTTATGAGATCATTTTTCGCCGGAAACCGAGTGATAAATTCATGGAATATGCGCAGATTGCAGGAATGGTCGTCCTGTTCGGCTTGCTGATTTTTGCAAACGGGCAGGATATAATGAAGTTGTTCAGGTAGTTACCTTCTCCTTCAGCGATTTAAACCCTTCTCCCAGGATTTCCGTTGCATCCGTCACCGTCAGGAACGCTTTCGGGTCTATTTCATGGATATACTCCTGCAGCATGCCCAGCTCGCGGCGGCTCACCACGGTGAAGATGATTCGTTTCTCGGCCATGTTGTACATGCCTTTTCCGTCGATGTACGTTCCGCCGCGGTCGAGGTTGTTCAGGATTTTATCGCGGATCTCTTCGTGTTTGTCGGAAATGATGAACAGACTTTTATCGTAACTCACCCCTTCAAGCACCACATCGATCACTTTCCCGGTAATAAAAATCACGATCCATGAATAGAGCGGGATCTTCCAGTCCCGGAATACCAGTAATCCTATCAGGACAATGGCCGAATCAACATAAATCATCAGGATTCCGAGTGGCATCCTGGTGTATTTTGCAATGATCATGGCAACAATGTCGCTCCCTCCGGAAGTTGCTTTTGCCTTGAATATCAGCCCGAGACCCAGCCCTGCAAGAACACCCCCGAAAATCGAGGAGAGCAGTGCATCCCCTTTTACAAGCGGTTCAAATCCCCAGAAAAATGTCAGCAAATCCGTGAAAATAGCTGTAAGTGAAAATCCAACTACTGTTTTCACACCGAACCGGGGGCCTAAAAATTTAATTCCTATCAAGGTCAGGGGTATGTCGAAACACAATGCAACAAGGCCGACCGGCGTTCCCAGGATGTAGTGCATGACGATGGAAATTCCGTACACCCCGCCGGGAACTATTTTATACGGGGTGATAAAGAGCACGAAACAGGTGGCAAGAATGAATGCCCCCAGTGTGATCAGACTGTATGATATGAACCATTTGCGGGAAAATGGTTTCTCCCTGATTAGAAAAGCCGACATTTCGTTTAAAATTTAAGGTGAAGAGTTATCCGGATGCAAAGATATTTGATTGTGACACAATGCAGGCTCTCAATATGCGTTTAGGTTGTAACATTTATTTCAAAACCCGGTATAACAAGCCCTGGGGACTTTCCGACGGGTTCCTGGATTTGATTGAGTTTAAATTGGCCCGGAGATGCTGGTAATAATAAAAAAAGCTTTAATTTTATCCCGATTTTCATTGAACCCTGAAACCTTCATTGACGTTGCATAAACACCGCATTTTAAATATTATACGAATAGGATTGCCATATCATCTTATTCTGCTTGCATCACTTGCATGTGTTTCTGCATTTTCCCAGCAGCCTACCGTCCTTACTCATTACATGTTCACCGACATGGCTACGAACCCGGCCTTTGCAGGAGGAAGCGGCGGAATCAGCATCACAGGGCTGGTAAGGCAGCAGTGGATGGGCTGGAAAGATACAGACGGGACCAAATCTGCACCGCAAACCTTTCTTTTAACGGCTGATGCACCTATCCGGAAGCTTCACGGAGGGCTTGGCGGCTCCGTTTCACAGGACCAGATCGGGTTTTTTAAAAATATTGTCGTAAAACTCGGTTACGCGTATAAAATGGAGCTTGGAACGGGGGATATTGCTTTCGGCCTACAGGGAAGTTTGCTGAATATCAGCTATGATGCTTCCAAATTCAGTGCTATTGACAAGGAAAATGATCCCGTGCTCAACCAGCTCGAAGGAAAAACAAGTGACATGGCGGTCGATGTCGGATTGGGTGTATTTTACAAGGTCCCGGAAAAATATTACGTGGGGTTGTCTGCTGAGAATATCCTCCAGACTAAAGGAAAAAAGACGCATTACCAGATGCGACGCACCTATTATTTAAACGGCGGATACCAGTGGATCGTTCCGAATCACCCTGCATTTGAATTGCTTCCATCGGCCCAGGTCATGTACGACGGAGCTGTTTTGCAGCTCAGTGCCAGCGCATTGATCATGTACAATAACAAATTCTACGGCGGGTTGGGTTACCGGCTGCAGGATGCAGTTTCGGTACTTGCAGGTGTGGTCATCAAGGGCCTTCGCATAGGCGTGGCTTATGATATCAGTACATCTGCGATGAGTAAGTATAATAATGGAAGCCTGGAAATCATGGTGAATTATTGCTTTAAAATAGACACCGATAAATTCCGGAAAAGTTACAGGAATACACGTTTCTTATAAAATAAAAAGTGTAAATTTGCCGTTTTGTATTGCAAAATCAAGGATTAACATAATAATTTTCAATACGTAGCGTTATTTTTCATACATTAATCGGCCTAACATGAAAAAACTGCTCATTTATTCCGCACTCCTCGTCTTCCTCGGAAGCTGCGGCAACTCAGGAAATGGTGAGCTTACGGGAGTGAAAAACCGAAAGCGATACTATTCACCCGACCCGTTCGGCATGGTCTACATTCCGATGGGCTCTTACACCATGGGTGTGAGTGACGAGGACATGCCTTATGCACAGTTGAATAACCATAAAACTGTTACTGTCCAGTCGTTTTACATGGACCAGACCGAAATCACGAACAACGAATACCGGCAGTTCGTCTATTGGGTCCGTGATTCCATTGCTCGTACCAGCCTTGGAAATAACGGCGTTGCAGACTTTTTAATCACTCAGAACAAAGCAGGGGTGGCTTACACAACTCCGTTTGTTAACTGGGAAACAAAATTAAACTGGGGTTCTGAGGATCCTGCCATCCAGGCAGCTCTTGATTCAATGTATTACACTGAAAAAGAGAGTTACTTCAGAAGAAGAGAGATTGACACCCGCAAATTGTATTACCAGTATTATTATATCGACCTGAAGGCAGCGTCACGTAAGGACTATTCTGCACCTGCCAACACAAAAGATGCCAGTTGGGCCAATCGTCCCCAGGGTTTTAAAGACCGTTCGGTGTTTGTTCGCAACGAGGTCATCAATGTCTATCCCGATACACTTTGCTGGATCCATGATTACGCCTACTCATTCAATGATCCGAGTACTGAAAAATACTTCTGGCATCCTGCGTATGACAACTATCCCGTGGTAGGAGTAAGCTGGAGACAGGCCAATGCGTTCTGCATATGGCGTACACAGCTGAAAAACAGTTTCCTGAATGGGAAAAAGGGTGAAACCTTTATCAGCGATTTCCGTTTGCCTACCGAAGGCGAGTGGGAATGGGCTGCCCGCGGTGGCTATGATGCGAACCCGTATCCATGGGGAGGTCCGTACACACGTAATGACAAAGGATGTTTCCTGGCAAACTTCAAGCCCATGCGCGGCGACTATATCGCCGACGGCGGTGCCACAACAGTCATCGTAGCACATTATCCTGCAAACGATTACGGTCTGTATGACATGGCAGGCAATGTGGCTGAATGGACAGTGACCGCATTTCATCCCTCGTCATACAATTTTTCCTGGGATCTGAACCCCGATTACAAATACAATGCTAAAGACAACGATCCTCCTGCGTTAAAGAGGAAAGTTACACGCGGCGGTTCCTGGAAGGACGTTGCCTATTTCCTCCGAGTTTCAACACGTTCGTTTGAGTACCAGGACACTTCAAAATGCTATATTGGCTTCCGTTGTGTCCAGAATTTCCTTGGCCGCCAGCGGGATGATAATCCTGCAAGGGCTTCCAAAGTATACAGGTAGATTATAGACTTTCTTAATTCACTAATTAATTCATTTAGGTTATGGCAATCCACACTTTTCTAATGAGATCCCCCAAGTTTGTGCAAACAAATGGCTATAAACAGTTTATGTCCAAGTTGTATGGCTGGGGTGCTGCTGTCGTTATCATCGGGGCTTTGTTTAAAATAAATCACTACACCGGTGCCGACACCATGTTGATCATTGGTTTGGGAACGGAATCTTTAATCTTTTTCTTCTCAGCATTGGAGAAGCCGCATCATGAAACGGACTGGAGCCTCGTTTACCCTCAGCTGGCAGGTATGGACAATGAAAATTTACCTGATCCCGATAAAGCTCTCGGGAAAAAAGATCCCGTTGCACAGGAGCTGGACAAAATGCTTGAGGCTGCGAAGATCGGGCCTGAACTGATCGCCAGCCTTGGCAGCGGTTTGACCAGGCTTTCCGATACTGCTGCAAAATTATCCAATGTAAGCGATGCTTCACTGGCAAATGACAAATATGTTCATTCCATGAGAACGGCCACTGAATCAGCCAATGTCCTCAACGATTCATATCGTAAAACCGCCCTTACCCTTGATCAGAATGTTCAAGCATCGGAGGAGCAGCTCACCCATATCAAATCGACCGCTAAAAGTGCGGCCAACCTTTCCACGATGTTTGCAGAGGTAAGCGACTCCCTGAAAGAGGATGTCAATGCAAGTAAAGCTTTCTCGGCAAGCATTGTCAATGCTGCCACCTCTGCCAACAAGTTTATTGAGAAATACAATGAATCAGCCACGCTGTTGTCGCAGACAGCCGAAACCCTGAATGCCTCTGCCACGGGCGGAACGGCATACAACAAGGAATTGCAGCGGATCTCCACAAACCTTTCAGCACTGAATGCATTGTATGAACTGCATCTTCAGGGCTCGAACCAGCAGATGGAGAATACCAACAAGTTCAACGCCGTGATGAACAAGTTTGCTGTAAATCTTGGTGAATCCATGGAGAATACTGAAAAATTCAAAACAGAAGTTGATAACCTTACAAAGAATATTGTCGCCCTGAATAAAGTTTACGGCAATATGTTATCGGCAATGAGTGTTGGCGGGAAATAATTTTTGGATTCACTTGTATCAATTAAAATAAACTAGATGGCTGGATATAAAGAGACTCCGAGGCAAAAGATGATCGGGATGATGTATCTCGTTCTTACGGCACTGCTCGCACTGAACGTCTCGAAACAGATCCTTGATGCTTTCATTGTCGTGAATGAGAGCATGGAAGTGACAAACAGTAATTTTTCCAAGAAGCTCGACAATACGTATTCCAAATTTGAAAAGCAATACAATTCCAACCCCGCAAAAGTCGGCCCTTACTGGCAGAATGCAGTAAAAGCCAGGAAATTGTCGAACGATCTCGAAAAATTTGTAGATAGCCTCAAATACCTGGTTATAATGAAGACCGATGGCATAACCTGGGATTCTGCGAAAGTTATTGCACTCAACAGGGCCAAGAAAATCGATAACTATAATGAGCCGACCAACTTTTTTATCGGGGGCTCGGAAGACGGATCAAAGGGAATGGGCATCGTGCTCCGCAATCGGATTGAGGATTATAAAAAGCAAATGCTTGAGCTGATTAAGCCGGAGTTAAGGGGCTCTATCAAGATGGGCCTCGAAACGGATAAGATGTACAAGGTGAAAGGCGGGAAAGACCAGAACTGGCAAATGCATAATTTTTATCATACGATTCTTGCCGCCACGGTTACGATTCTGAATAAAATAAAAGGTGAAGTTTATAATGCCGAATTCGATGTCGTTAACAGCCTGTATTCTGCCATTAGCGCTGAGGACTATAAGTTTGATGCAGTTCATGCCAAGGTAATTCCCAAAAGCAGGTTTGTATTCAGTGGTGAGGAATATGAAGCGGAGATACTTGTCGCTGCATACGAAACAAAAGGAAAACCTGTTGTCAGATATCAGATGGGCACCGACAGCCTGACACCGGGGCAATTTGCCAATGCAAGGGTTCTTGAAGGAGAAGCAGGAAGGGTTACCCTGAAATTTCCCGCAGGTGGAGAAGGATTACAGCGGTATGCGGGTTTTATTGAGTTGTTAGACCCTTCCGGTGTTATGAAGCAATATCATTTCAACGAAGAATATAATGTCGCAAAACCGGTGGTCACTATTTCACCGACCAAAATGAATGTGTTTTACAGGGATATTGACAACCCTGTCTCCATTTCCGTGCCCGGTGGCGCTGAAAAAATTGACCCTTCCGTTTCAATGGGTACCATTGTGAAAGACGGTAAAGACTGGATCGTTAGAGGTTTGCCTGCAAATTTGACAAACCAGAGATGTACCGTTAAAGTCAATGCCGTGTTCAACGGCAAGCCCAAGTTGATGGGGCAGATGGAATTCAGGGTAAAGAGCGTTCCAAACCCTGTTGCGAAAATTGCCAACGTGAGCGAAGGCCCTGTGTCGAAGGAAGATCTTCTGGCCAACCCCTATTTGATAGCAGTTATGGAGAATTTCGATTTTGCGCTTCGTTTCGATGTGGTATCATTTAAGTTCGTTTCGAATATTTCCGGTGAACTGACCAGTACCGATTGCAAGGGATCAAGATTGCCGGAGGAGGTTACAAAGAAGATTGCCAAGGCAAAGAGAGGGCAGAAAATCTATTTTGAGGAAATCAAGGTGAAAGGACCGGGTGCAGAGCGGAAAATCAGCGGGGTTATTTTAACGGTCAGGTAATTGAATATTAAACAAGAAACTCCATGAAAACCAAAGCTTTTTTAGTTTTTTCTTTATTGATATTCGGAGTCGTGCTGACCTCGTCTTCCCAGGTGTTTAACAACCCCAGCGGGGTTATCGACAGCCCAACCAGGGATGGCGTTTATGATCGCACAACAATTTCCCAGGTTGATCCGATCCCGTATGTATATCTGCGGGAAGCGGATATCGTTTGGACCAGGCGAATCTGGAGAATCCTTGACATGAGGGAAAAAATGAACCAGCCTTTTTATTATCCGAGAGATGCCAAAAACGGCTGGAAGCGTTTTGCCGAAGTTGTGCTCGACGGACTTAGCAAAGGTGATATACAGGCTTATTCGACCAATGATGATCAGTTTTCGCTACCTGTAACGTATGAACAGATTATGAAGGAAAATACGAAAACCGTTACCAAGCGTTTTACAAAGGTCGATCAGGATGGTAACCAGGTTGAGTATGATACAACATTCCCGCAGCTTCTCAACAATGATGATGTTAAATGGCTGAGAATTAAAGAGGATTATTATTTTGACAGGCAAAGGTCCCAGATGGATGTGCGTATCCTCGGTCTTGCATTGGTCATCGAAAAATTTGCCGAAGACGGATCTTCGCAGGGACTTGTCCCGCTCTTCTGGATATATCTGCCTGAATGCAGAAAATATTTCGCCAAAAATGAAATATTTAACCTGAAAAACGGCGCCGCCGGGCGGATGACGTACGACGATGTTTTTACGAAGAGGATGTTCTCCAGCTATATCATGAAGGAGGAGAATGTGTATGACCGTAAAATTGATGAATACGCCGTTGGAAAGGATGCCCTCATGGAAGCGGAGAACATCAAGAACAGAATTGCCGATTACGAAATGACCCTCTGGGAATATTAACCGGATATCCTGCCGCTTTTCAGGCTGGAAAATCTCTCAAAGGCTGCCTCTTTTCCCGGGGCGGCCTTTGTTTTTTTACTGATATTACATAAGGCAATTCGCTTGCTCAAATTCGTTAATTTTGTCCTGGCCGGATCGGCAATATTGTATGACAACTCCATTCCTTGAAACACCGATAGAATACCTGAAAGGTGTTGGCCCCGCAAGGGCTGATTTACTGAATAAGGAGCTTAATGTCCGTATGTTCGGTGACCTGCTTACCCTTTTCCCGTTTCGTTATGTCGATCGGAGCAAATTTTGCCAGATCGCTGAAATCAATGATGAAAATGCGTACATTCAGGTCAGGGCACGGATTGTTCACATACAAACCCTGGGTTCTGCCCATCATCAGCGGCTGGTGGCGACAGTGCGGGACTCCAGCGGAGAGATTGACCTGGTGTGGTTCCAGGGGGTTAAATGGATTCTTGACATGCTTTCGCCGCAGCAGGAGTATATCATATTTGGAAAACCTGCTGTTTTTAACGGGAGGTGGAATATTCCCCACCCCGAGCTGGAAATCCCGACAACCCAGCCTTTACCGCTGAGCGAACTTGTCCGCCCGATCTACAACTCCACTGAAAAACTTAAATCAAAAGGTCTCGACTTCAAAGGAATAGGCAAACTCATCAGGACAATTCTGACGAATGAGAAATTCAGCATGCCGGAGAGCCTCACTCCGGATATAATCGAGAGGCTCCGCTTGCTGAACAGGCAGGATGCATTTGTCAACATTCATTTTCCTCAGAGTGACGAGTTGCTTCTGAAAGCCCAGGCACGGCTGAAATTCGAAGAATTATTCTATATTCAGCTCAGGCTTGCAAAGCAGCGATACGGCAGGATGCAGAAGCATGACGGGCATAAGTTTCTGAAAATAGGAGAGTATGTCAACCAGTTTTATCATCATCACCTGACGTTTGAACTGACAAATGCGCAAAAACGTGTGATCAAGGAAATTCGTGCCGACCTGGGATCCGGAAACCAGATGAACCGGTTGCTTCAGGGCGATGTTGGCAGCGGCAAAACACTGGTTGCGCTCATGACCATGCTCATTGCACTGGATAATCAGTTCCAGAGCTGCATCATGGCCCCGACGGAAATTCTTGCCCGTCAGCATTTCAATACCATTACCGGCATGCTGAAAGGACTCGACGTGGTCGTCAGGCTGCTTACAGGGTCCACAAAAGCTGCGGAAAGGCGTGAAATCCGTGCAGGACTCGAAAGCGGGGATATCCACCTTTTGATCGGGACCCACGCACTGCTGGAAGAGCATGTAAAATTTCACCACCTCGGGCTCGTGGTGATCGATGAACAGCACCGTTTCGGGGTGGCGCAACGTGCAAAGCTGTGGGAAAAGAACGTGGTGACACCGCACATCCTCGTGATGACTGCCACGCCGATTCCCCGCACGCTTGCCATGACTCTGTACGGTGACCTGGACACCTCCGTTATTGATGAGATGCCGCCCGGCCGCAAACGCATCGTAACACGGCATGTATTTGAACCCGGAAGGGCAAAAGTGTACAGTTTTATCCGCGAAAAGATCGGCGAAGGACGGCAGGTTTACATTGTTTTTCCCCTTATCCAGGAATCCGAGACACTGGACCTTAAAAATTTATCGGACGGCTACCAGGTAATCGTCAGGGAGTTTCCCCCTCCCGAATATTCAGTGAGCATGGTTCATGGCCAGCTGAAGCAGCAGGAAAAGGATGCAGAAATGAAACGGTTCCTGGAGCAGCAGACCCAGATCATGGTTGCCACCACCGTGATCGAAGTAGGCGTTGACGTACCCAACGCATCGGTAATGGTTATTGAAAATGCCGAACGGTTCGGACTTTCCCAGCTTCACCAGTTAAGAGGAAGGGTTGGAAGAGGCGACGATCAGTCCTACTGCATTTTAATGAGCGGGTACGAGCTTTCAGCAGAGGCTAGAAAGCGGCTTTCGACCATGGTGCGCACCAACGACGGGTTCGAAATTGCCGAAACTGACCTGCAGCTCCGTGGCCCGGGCGATCTCCAGGGCACGCAGCAGAGCGGGATTATCGACCTGCGCATTGCAGATATTGTAAAGGACGAAAAAATACTGAAGTATGCCCGCAGCCTGGCCACGGAGATTATCGGCAAAGATCCGGGCCTTGAGACCGGTGAAAATGACATTCTGGCACTCCATCTTCTCAACATGGACAAGAAGCAGCAAAATTGGGGACTGATCTCATAAATGATACGGTTTTTATTGCTAATTTTGCTTTTTCAAATCCGAATTTCAAATGAAAATATCATACAATTGGCTCGGTCAATACCATGATCTTGCCGTTACACCTGACAAGGTGGCGGAAATGTTAACCGGGTGCGGGCTTGAAGTGGAGGGCCAGGAAATATACCAAACCGTAAAAGGCGGCCTTAAAGGGATTGTCATCGGGGAGGTCCTCACATGCGAAAAACACCCGAATTCTGATCATCTGAGCATAACCACGGTGGATGTCGGCGGCGATACGCCGCTGAACATCGTTTGCGGGGCTGCAAATGTTGCAAAAGGGCAGAAAGTGGCTGTGGCCACCCTTGGAGCCATCCTCTATTCGGGCGACAAGGAGCTGACCATCCAGAAAACCAAAATCCGGGGCGAGGTTTCCGAAGGGATGATTTGTGCAGAAGATGAATTGGGACTGGGTGCCTCGCATGCCGGCATCATGGTCCTTGATCC
This sequence comes from bacterium, assembly GCA_037141055.1. GTDB lineage: Bacteria > Bacteroidota > Bacteroidia > Bacteroidales > FEN-979 > CAIVAT01. The sequence goes on from JBAXDH010000025.1 coordinate 19,204, forward strand.
ACACGCACAGGTTGGGATGCCGGCAAGTGAATATTTCGGAGTGGAGGAAGATATCGTCTTTACAATAGGATTAACGCCGAACCGGGTCGATGCATCTTCGCATATTGGCGTCGCGCGCGACCTGGTTGCGGTGGCGAACAATTTCGGAAGGGAGTTCCCGGGGGAAGATACCGTCAAAAAATTGATTTTCCCGGACGTTTCAGGCTTCAGTGTTGACAACAACACCAGGATGGTTGAGGTGATCATCATGGACGAGGCAGCATGCCCACGGTATTCGGGAATCACCGTTTCCGGGATACAGGTTGCGGATTCCCCCGGCTGGCTTAAAAACCGCCTCACAAGCATCGGCTTGCGCCCGATCAACAATATCGTGGATATTACCAATTATATCATGATGGAACTGGGGCAGCCGCTTCATGCCTTCGACTGCGACCGCATTGCCGGGGAAAAGGTTATCATCAGAAAATATCCCAAAGGAACAAAGTTTGTCACACTCGACAATTGTGAGCGTGAGTTGTCGGAGAACGACCTGATGATAAGCAATGCCAATGAACCAATGTGCATTGCGGGCGTTTTCGGTGGTGCAAAATCGGGTGTTACGGCTGAAACCACGAACATTTTTCTTGAAAGTGCCTGGTTTGACCCGGCACATATCCGTAAAAGTTCAAAGCATCACGGACTGCAGACGGATGCCTCCTTCAGGTTCGAACGCGGCACCGATTCCGACATTACGGTCTATGCGCTCAAACGTGCAGCCATGATGATCAGGGAGATCGCCGGGGGGAAAATCTCCTCTGAAATAACAGATGTTTACCCGGCACCGCTGCCTCCGCGAATCGTCGGCCTTTCCTTTGGGAACCTTGACCGGCTTATCGGGAAGGTTATAAACCGTGGAGTTGTGAAGCGCATTCTCAGCGACCTTGGCATTTCCGTCCTTGAAGAGAACGGCCAGCCGGCCCTACCCGGTTTCATGCTGGAAATCCCGGCATTTAAAGTTGATGTAACCCGTGAAGCCGATGTTATTGAAGAAATTTTAAGGGTGTACGGCTATAACAATATCGAAATTCACCAGGAGCTGAAATCTTCGATATCCTATACCATTTCACCGGATCCGGAAAAGGTTCAGAATAAAGTGTCGGATTATCTTGCAGCGAACGGGTTCAATGAGATCATGAATAATTCGCTGACTAAATCCACCTATTATTCAGAAAACCGGGATTATCCGGCCGAACAATGCGTGAAGATGCTGAACCCGATCAGCAGGGACCTCGATGTCATGAGACAGACTTTGCTTTACGGGGCACTGGAAAGTGTTGTTTACAACCAGAACCGTAAAATGCCGGATCTTAAAATGTTCGAATTCGGGAGGGTGTATTCTACCGTTTCAACTGCCGGCGACCCGCTTGGCGGATACCATGAAGAAAAACACCTCGCATTGGTCATGACCGGCCGGGCCCAGCCTGAAAACTGGAATGCCCCGAACATGATGGTTGATTTTTACCTGCTCAGGCAGCAGCTGGAAGTTGTGCTTAATGTGCTGTCGGTCCCCCGGGAACATTGGAAAATCACACCGTTTGCATCGGAGACGCTTTGTGAGGGATTGCAGTATTCATGCAATGAGCAACAGGTTGTCACATGCGGTTCGGTGAGTAACGCAGTGTTGAAATCCTTCGACTGCAAACAGCCGGTTTATTATGCCGAAGTGAACTGGGGCCTGCTATTTTCGCTCATTCCCTCCAAATCTGCCCGGTACCGGGGCATTCCGAAATTCCCCGAAGTGCGGCGTGATCTTGCTCTCCTGGTTGACAGGGAAGTCACTTTTGCGCAGATTGAAAAACTGGCATTTGAAACAGAAAAGAAACTGTTGAAAAAAGTAGGTTTATTTGATGTTTACGAAGGAGAAAAAATTGCTCCTGGGAAAAAATCGTATGCCTTGAATTTCATCCTGCAGGATGAGGAGAAAACCCTTACGGATAAAGACATTGAAAAGGCCATGAACAAACTCCTGCAAGCCATGATTTCCGGGTTTCAGGCACAGCTCAGATAATTCATCCAATGGATATTCAGACAATAAAGCAACGCTTTGGCATCATCGGCAACTCCCCGTTGCTCGACCGGGCCATCGACATCGCCCGCCAGGTTGCCGCAACCGATATCACAGTGCTGATCAGCGGTGAAAGTGGCACCGGGAAAGAATTTTTCCCGAAGATCATACACCAGATGAGTGCAAGGAAACACGGTCCGTACATCGCAGTGAATTGCGGGGCCATTCCCGAAGGAACCATCGATTCCGAACTCTTCGGGCATGAAAAAGGATCCTTTACCGGGGCCCATGAAGCTCGAAAGGGATACTTTGAAGTGGTCGACGGGGGAACCATCTTCCTGGATGAAGTTGCCGAACTCCCCCTTGGAACCCAGGTACGCCTGCTCCGGGTGCTGGAATCCGGTGAATTCATGCGGGTTGGCTCTTCTAAAGTTTTGAAAACAAATGTGCGTGTTGTCGGTGCAACCAATGTGAACATCCCCGATGCCATTTCCAACGGAAAATTCAGGCAGGACCTCTATTACCGGTTAAATACGGTGCCCATCCTGGTGCCTGCACTGCGTGAACGGAAAGACGACATCTACCTGTTATTCCGGAAATTTGCTTCCGATGCGGCTGAAAAATACAGGATGCCGGCCATCCAGCTTGATGAGGATGCCCAGCAGGTCATACGTAATTTCCGGTGGCCCGGAAACATCCGGCAATTGAAAAACCTGACGGAACAGATATCGATCATCGAAAAAAACAGGTCGATCGACGGCCCCACCTTGCTAAAATACATGCCGCAGGGGCAGTCCAGTGAACTGCCTGTTCTTTACAAGGGTGAAGATTCTTCAAAATTCAATGAACGGGAGTTGCTTTACAAAGTGCTCTTCGACATGAAAAAGGACATGAATGACCTGAAGCAGCTGGTAATGAACCTGATGCGGAATGAGACTGACATCAGCAACAGCCTTGGAGAAAATACACACCTGATTCAAAGGCTTTACAAGGATATTGAAGATGTGAAGGAACCGTCACAGCCGGTGGTTATGCATCACCAGGGAGCGAGGTTTGATGAAAATGAACCGATCCAGGAACCTGAAGAGGTGGAAGAATCTCTTTCTCTGGAAAAAAAGGAGATCGATTTCATAAAAAGGGCATTGGCAAAGCATGAAGGTAAACGAAAGGATGCCGCGACTGAACTTGGAATTTCAGAAAGGACTCTTTACCGGAAGATCAAGGAATATGACATCGAATAATATTGCTTACCTTTGAAAATCAATGAAGAACGTACTGAAAACACCAGGTAACCCGCTTCCGGAAATTCTCCGGCCGGCGAGAATTTTTTTGTCCCTGGTCATGATCTTGTCCGTGATGTGTTCATGCAGGGTAAGTTATTCGTTTACAGGGGCATCCATATCTCCGAACGTAAAAACAGTTTCGATTCCCAATTTTCCAAATAATGCAGGCCTGGTGGTGCCAACCATGTCGAGAACGGTGACGGATGCATTGCGCGATTATTTTACATCGCAGACAAACCTGAATCTCGTTGACCGGAACGGGGACCTGAACCTTGAAGGTACGATCACCCAGTATGCTGTTCAGCCGGTGGCCATTCAGGGCAATGAAACGGCGGCAATGAACCGCCTCACCATCGTGGTAAGTGTGAAATTCACAAATAAAACGGATACGAAGCAAAACTGGGAAAATACCTTCTCCCGCTACCAGGATTATTCAAGTGCCTATAATCTTTCTTCCGTGCAGGATGCCCTCATCAGGGATATCACCGATCAGCTCGTCCAGGATATTTTCAACAAAGCTGTAGTTAACTGGTAAACCTTTTAAACAGGATTCATAAAAATGACCGGCCAGCAATTTTCTTCCTTTCTGAATGAACCGGGAGTTGTCAACGAACAAAGCTTGCGGTTGTTGGAGGAACTTGTGGAAAGATATCCGTATTGTCAGTCGGGGCAATTGTTGCTTGCCTGCAGTTATTTCACTGGAGAAAAGGCTGCGTATCCCGGCCAGCTTAAAAAGGCTGCGGCGTATGCAGGCGACAGGCGTGTTTTAAAGGAGCTGATCGATCGCACGAAAAGAGGAGCGGTTCGTAAGGCGGAAAATCCCCGCGAATTGCTGGAAGCACGGCCCGAACCAGCGAGGCCGCATTTTCAAAGTGACGAAAGTTTTTCTGAACCATTACAGGATACGGAACCTGAGATCAACGTCCTGGAAAGTCTTTCATCCGGCTATGAGCCGATGACACAGGAAGAACTCCTTGCTATCGTGAAAAGAAGGCTTGGTGAAATCGAGGCAGCGGCATCGCATGTCTCGCCTGTTGGGTCTGAAATCCCGGATCCGGTCCCGGTTGTTTCAAAGGCAACGCTGATCGAGAAATTCATCCTGGAGGAACCGCGGATTTCCAAGTCGAGGGCAACTTTCTTCAATCCGGTCGACAGCGCCGTGCGGAGTAACCTCGATGAAGAGGAAATTGTGAGTGAAACCCTCGCAAGGCTGTACGCCGAACAAGGCAATATGCAGAAGGCCATGCATATTTACGAGAAATTATCTTTGCTTAATCAAGAAAAAAGTCGTTACTTTGCAGCCCAAATTGAGAAACTCAGGTCCTGAAAGCAATTTTGGAAAAAAATCTTAAATCACAAATCGTAAATCTTAAATCAAAATGGGTCTTTATATTTTAATTTCGGTTCTCATCCTGATCGTCTGTGTTTTGATGGTGTTGGTTGTTTTAGTCCAGAATTCAAAAGGCGGCGGATTGGCGTCGAATTTCGCCTCTTCAAACCAGTTTATGGGGGTCCGTAAAACTGCCGATTTCCTTGAGAAAGCCACCTGGAGCCTGGCCGTTACGCTGCTCGTTCTGAGCCTTTTCTCGATTTTCGTCATTCCGAAATCTCAGGGGAAAGCTGAGTCTACCCAGAGTGAAATCCAGAAGCAGATTGACGAAAGCAAAACTGCTCCGATCCAGGATTTTCAGGCACCGCCTGCCCAGAAGAAGTAAACAGTCCCGGGAGGTTGGTTCAAAAATTTTTATGTCAGATTGTCAGCACAGTCTGACATTTTTATTTTTTTTACCGCGGTAACTGAAAAAATGTCCAGATTTATTGGTCCTGACCCCTTTGGCATAACTTATGACAATATCAGTCAGCCTGATCAAAAGGTAAGAAATTGTAATGTTTAACTTTAAATTATAACGTAAAATGGCAAAAGTGAAGATTAAACCGTTGGCTGACCGCGTACTGGTTGAAGCTGCTGCGGCTGAAGACAAGACAGCCGGTGGAATTATCATTCCTGATACGGCGAAGGAAAAACCTCAGAAAGGAACCGTTGTTGCAGTTGGTCCCGGTAAAAAGGACGAACCCATGACTGTTAAAGTCGGTGACAGCGTGCTCTATGGCAAATATGCCGGAACAGAGATCACCATTGATGGTGCAAATTACCTTATTATGCGCGAATCCGATATCGTGGCGGTAATTTAATCTTGTGACACAGGTAAGAAATTAAGAACAAACATTTTAAAAACAGAAAACAATGGCAAAAGATATAATCTTTAGCATAAAAGCAAGAGAAGCGCTGAAGAAAGGTGTTGATGAACTTTCGAACGCCGTGAAAGTGACCCTTGGCCCCAAGGGCCGCAATGTCATCATTGACAAATCATATGGTTCACCGATCGTCACCAAGGACGGTGTAACAGTGGCAAAAGAAGTTGAACTGAGAGACCCTGTTGAAAACATGGGCGCCCAGATGGTGAAAGAAGTCGCTTCCAAAACCAGTGATCTGGCCGGTGACGGCACGACCACCGCAACTGTTCTGGCGCAGGCTATCTTTACAACCGGTTTAAAGAATGTTACTGCCGGAGCAAACCCGATGGATCTGAAACGCGGGATTGACAAAGCAGTTGCCGAGGTTCTCAAATCACTGAAGGCGCAGACCAAACAGGTTGGCGACAGTATGGAAAAAATCGAACAGGTTGCTTCCATCTCTGCCAACAACGACAGCTTCATCGGAAAGATGATTGCCGAGGCAATGAGCAAAGTGAAGAAAGAAGGTGTAATCACCATCGAGGAAGCCAAAGGCATTGAAACTACCGTGAAGGTTGTGGAAGGCATGCAGTTCGACCGTGGCTATATCAGTCCGTATTTTGTCACTGACACCGATAAGATGGAAGTCGTTTACGAGACTCCGTACATCCTGATCTATGACAAGAAGGTAAGTGTCATGAAGGACCTGCTCCCGGTTTTGGAAAAGGTTGTTCAGACCGGCCGCCCGCTGATCATTGTCAGTGAGGATGTTGAAGGCGAAGCACTTGCCACCCTTGTGGTGAACAAGATTCGCGGAACCCTGAAAGTTGCCGCCGTAAAAGCTCCGGGATTTGGCGACCGCCGCAAAGAGATGCTTGAGGATATCGCCGTTTTAACCGGTGGTACCGTGATCAGCGAAGAAAAAGGCTATAAACTCGAAGATGCGACATTGCAGTATCTTGGCCAGGCTGAAAAAGTAACCATTGACAAGGAAAATACAACCATCATCAATGGCGCCGGAAAAAAAGCCGACATCACCGCCCGCATCAACCAGATCAAAACTCAGATCGGTACGACCACATCTGACTACGACAAGGAAAAACTCCAGGAACGTCTCGCCAAATTGGCCGGTGGTGTTGCTGTAATTTACGTTGGCGCTGCTTCCGAAGTGGAAATGAAAGAGAAGAAAGACCGGTTTGACGATGCTTTGCATGCAACCCGTGCAGCCATCGAAGAGGGAATCATCCCCGGCGGCGGTGTTGCTTACCTCCGCGCACAGAAAGCAATCGAAAAAATGAAAGGCGACAATGAAGACGAAACAACCGGTATCGGAATCGTCAGGCGTGCCCTCGAAGAGCCTCTCCGCCAGATTGTGGAGAACGCCGGACTCGAAGGTTCAGTCGTTATTCAGAAAGTAAAAGAAGGCAAAGATGACTATGGATTCAATGCCCGCACCGAGGTATATGAAAACCTGTATAAGGCCGGTGTCATCGATCCGACCAAGGTTGCCCGCGTTGCACTGGAAAATGCTGCGTCAATTGCCAGCATGCTCCTTACAACCGAATGTGTACTTGCTACTCATAAGGAAGAAAAACCTGCAATGCCCCCGATGAATCCGGGCATGGGCGGAATGGGTGACATGTATTAACCGTTAACAAAAGTGTTCAAAAAAGCCTCGGGAAATCGGGGCTTTTTTGTTGTATTTTGTCTAATATTGCAGACATAAAGTTATCCTGACATGAGAAAATCCCTATATCGTCTCAGCTTTATCCTTGTCCTGAGCCAGAGTTTCCAGTTGTTTGCCCAAAAGGAGGCACAAGCGTATAATCTCCCCATCGATGCCGATTCGAAAAAGATCATGTACCGCGAGGTTGTTGAAGAAAAGGGAAACCCGGAACACCTTTACAATAAAGCCATCGAATGGTTCGGCTTCTATTATCTCAACCCGCAATCCATCTATACGGTTCAGAGTATTGAAAATGGCAAAATTGAAGGCGTTGGCCGGATGAAGATCTATTACACGGACCAGGCTGCCGGGATTAAGCGGGAAGGAGGCACGATTCTTTACCAGATAAAAATGGAATTGAAAGAAAATAAGTACAGGTACACCCTGACGGATTTCAACCTGAAGGGGGCATCGCGTTTCCCGATCGAAAAATGGATGGATAAATCCGACCCGGCCTATAACCCCAACTGGGACTCTTACCTTTACCAGGTTGACACCACCATGCAACATCTCGTTTCAACCATGAAGGTACGGATGAAACCTATTGTAGTCAAAAAAGATGACTGGTAACCAAGGACCTGACGTCAGGTCTAGCACAAGACTGGAACTGGAGCAGTTTTTTGTTCAGCAGGGAGAAAAAAAATTTCGTGCCGGCCAGGTGTATGAATGGCTCTGGAAAAAATCCTGCCGGTCATTCGGTGAGATGACAAGTCTTTCGAAAACGGCTCGCCTGCTGTTGGAAAATAATTTTTCTTTTCATGTTGCCTCTCCCGAAAAACAGCAAAACAGTTCGGACGGCACTGTAAAAACCGCATTCCGGCTGCATGACGGGTTGATGGTTGAAGGTGTTTTGATCCCGTCCGGTGATCGTGCAACTGTGTGTGTGTCATCACAGGTGGGATGTGCGCTGGGCTGTAAATTTTGTGCCACCGGGCAGCTTGGTTTCAAGCGCAACCTGAGTTCCGGCGAAATGTTTGACCAGGTATGCCGCATGGCGGATGCAGGATCACGCATTCCTGATCCCACATCCCGCATCCCGCATCCCGCATCCCGCATCCCTGATCCCACATCCCGCATCTCAAACATCGTTTTCATGGGAATGGGAGAGCCTTTTCTGAACTATGAAAATGTTCTTGGCGCAATCGAAAAAATCACATCCCCGCAGGGATTGGCGATGTCGCCGCAACGGATCACCGTGTCGAGCGTTGGAATCCCCAGGATGATTAAAAAAATGGCCGATGATGATCCGAAATATCATTTTGCCCTGTCGTTGCATGCGGCAAGGGATTCGAAGCGCGACCAGGTGATTCCGTTCAACCTGAAGCACCCGTTAAGCGATTTGACGGAAGCACTTAAATATTATCATAAAAAAACTTCCAAACGATTCACGATCGAGTACATCCTTTTTGGTAATTTCAACGATACCATTGCCGATGCAAAAGACCTGGCGCTGTTTTGCAAAAACTTTCCCGTGAAAATCAACATTATCGAGTACAACCCGGTGAAGGGAACCGGATTTGCAAAGTCAGACCCGGAGAGAACAAGCGCATTTGTTGATTTTCTTGAACAGCGAAACCTGGTCGTGAATGTCAGGCAGAGCAGAGGTAAGGATATCGACGCTGCATGCGGGCAACTCGCAGGAAAGCAGGGAGCAGTGAACGACGAACAACACACTTAAAATCAACGTTATGGATCATACTTCTTTTGAAATTCAGGGAAATGTTGTGGATGTTGTTTCCAAACGCATCTTCAGGGGAACAGTCGTTGTGCGCGATGGCAAAATTGAGGCTGTAAGGGAAGAGCCGGTAACCGGTGAAGTGTTCATCCTTCCGGGGTTCATCGATGCGCACATCCATGTCGAAAGTTCCATGCTGATACCCTCTGAATTTGCCAGGCTTGCGGTTGTACACGGCACGGTTGCTTCAGTTTCCGATCCGCATGAAATTGCCAATGTTCTGGGGGTTCCGGGAGTTAAATTCATGATTGCAAACGGGAAGAAAGTTCCGTTCAAGTTTTATTTCGGGGCTCCTTCCTGCGTTCCGGCAACGCCGTTTGAAACTGCCGGGGCCAGCCTTGGAGTTGAAGAGGTGAGGGAACTCCTGCAGATGCCGGAAATCAGGTATCTCTCGGAAATGATGAATTTTCCCGGGGTACTGTTCAACGATCCGGAGGTGATGGCGAAACTTCAGCTTGCACGGGAGGCCGGAAAGCCGGTAGACGGCCATGCTCCCGGCGTTACGGGCGAAAATGTCAGGAAATACATCAATGCCGGCATCACCACCGACCATGAATGTTTCACGCTGGAAGAGGCCTATGAAAAGATCAGGTTCGGAATGAAAATCCTCATCAGGGAGGGAAGTGCGGCCAAAAATTTTGATACGCTCTTCCCGCTCATCGATGAGTTTCCAGACCAGGTGATGCTGTGTTCGGATGACAAGCATCCCGATAACCTGGCAGAAGGTCACATCAACCTGGAGGTAAAGCGGGCACTCAGCCTCGGAATTGATTTTATGAATGTAATGCGCTGTTGCACATACAACCCGGTGAAACATTACAATCTCGATGTCGGGTTGCTGCAGCCGGGCGATCCTGCGGATTTCATTCTTGCTGACAATCTTCACGATTTGAATGTGCTCGGTACGTTTATCGGCGGCAAAAAAGTGGCGGAACATGGTCAAACGCTGATTTCCGGAGTTGACGAGACTCCTTTCAATAATTTCGGTATTGGTAAAATTTCTGTGGGGGATATTCGTGTATCACCTGAAAACATAAAGGTAAAGGTGATCCAGGCTTTCGACGGGCAGCTGGTCACCGGTATGATCATGTGCGAGCCTAAAATCGCTGACGGCAATGTTGTGAGTGATCCATCGCGTGACATTCTTAAAATGGTGGTCAAAAACCGGTACAATGAAGCCCCTGCAGCTGTTGGTTTTATCAGCAATATCGGGCTGAAGAGAGGGGCAATTGCCTCATGTGTCGCCCACGACAGTCATAACATTGTGGCTGTTGGCGCAGATGATGAATCCATCGCGGAGGCCATCAACCTGATCATTGCCGCAAAAGGAGGAATTTCCCTGGTGGATGGAACAAACAGGCAGATACTTTCACTGCCGTTTGCCGGGATCATGTCGGGGCTTGACGGTTATGAGGTTGCAAGGCAATACGAGGCAATGGACAGGACGGTCAGGGATATGGGCTCGGCCCTTTCTGCACCATACATGACCCTTTCATTCATGGCTTTGCTGGTAATCCCGGAAATAAAGCTTAGTGATAAAGGATTGTTTGATGGAACCCGGTTTGAATTTACCGGAATTTTCGAAAAATAAACTTATATATTTAGATATATCCGTATTGTATATTTTATTATTTTTGCCAAACAAAATCAATACTAACACGTCATGAAAAAAACGACCCTCGACATCCAGAAACTAGAAATTGCTGCCAGCAAGCTGCGTGCTATGGCCCACCCGATGCGCATTGCCATAATTGATTTGTTAACGGAGAATAAAAAACTCACGGTTACCGAAATATATGAACGATTGAACATTGAACAGGCATCGGCCTCTCATCACCTGAATATTTTGAAAGGCAAAGGCTTGCTTGAGTCCAAACGCGATGGCAAAATGATATTATACTCCCTGAAAACAAACGTGCTGGCAAACGTAATTGAGTGTATAAACCAGTGCGTTACTCACTAATCCCAGGTCTCTTCTACGTCCCAGTTTGACCTGATTTCAACGGTTTTCGGGAAATAGATTACTTCTTCCGGCTGAATCTTCAATCTGTAGTTTCCGGTATCCCAACGCCTGTTCCTGTTGCGGTCAAGGATTGCTTTGAGTTTATATTTTCCGGGGGTCATGAAATCGAAGCGGATTTTTTCAGAACCGTTGATGATGTGTTCTTCAAAAATGGAGGTTTCCTTGTCATTCGTAAGCTGAACAATATATTGTCCCGGTCGTTTGTCCATGTTCATCGACAGGACCAGGTTGCCAAAATCCTTCTCACTTTTCGATCTGAATGTCATTAGCACCGTGTCGTGGGTTACGTTTCCGATCCCGAAAAAAGCCGAATCAGGTACCAGTATGGTATAACTCTTATCCTCTTCCCATTTGTGACTGATCACGATCCTTCGTTTCAGGCTGTCGTAAAATGTGATCCGGGGATGAACAGTATCTTTTTCTGCGATCAGCAGCACCTTTTTGAAATCCCACCGGATGAGCGGGTAGGAAAATGTAACGATGAGCTTGTTTTTAAACTGGTTCAATCCGGCCCCTGATGCTGAATTCACCATGCCAAGCCGGATTATTTTCTTCTTGTCGGGCGACTTGTTCCGATTTTCTTTCTGAGATACTTCGAGGCGAACAGTGTCCAGCACCTTATTATTGACAACTATTTTGGCCACCAGCGAATCAACGTCTGGCCGTGTAATCCACAGGCGAACCGAATCATTCTTTCTCGACGACTCCGGGATGACCCAGGGAGCGGCGGAATCAAAATTCAGAGGAACAACCTGAAGATCTTTTGCAGGGAACCGGAATACCAGCAGCGCCATTCCCTCCACCGGGAACGAAGAATTCAGCAGGCGCTGAACCGAATCGGTTTCCTCAAAAAGAAAAAGAGAATAGGAGGGGTAACGCAAAAAATTCTGCCTGACGGAATCGGCTGCGCGGATCGAATCGCTTTTGCGCAATGAATCGGCATTTTTCACCTTTACCGGCTGAATACGGGAAAGGTCTTCGGATAAAGAATCGTTTCGTGCGGTATCCGGTTTTGGCACGGCAATGAAATATGGTATTGCAAGGCTGTCGTGAAATGCGATTTTTTCTGAAGGCTGGTTGAAAATGAGATCGCCATTCTGATCAGCGAGGGCAAAAAGCTTAAACTTTTTATTTTGAAGGTTATGGAACATGAAATTCCCCTGTTCATCGGTTTTGGTGATATAATAGGGAGCCACGCGATGCGGAAGTGAATCGAACGGGATCGTATCGTTGTTGTCGATATACAACTCGATAAAAACATTTTTTTGCGGGATATGATCGAAGGCATTTACCAGGTTTCCCTGGAGTGAAAGGGAGTCGACAAATTCGCCGGTGGAGAATACATAGTTGAATCCTTTCAGGATGTTGCCCTCGGTGAGATCGGTGATGGCATTGCCGAAGGTAATGGAATATGTCGTATTTGGTGCCAGGCTGTCCTCAAGTTGCACCACGAGTGATTTGCCCCGCAACCTTGAATCGGGCTGGTTTTTTTGAGGCGGCGAAATGAAAACTTCAGTAGCAGAGTTCTTGAGGGTAACAAATTCGTTAAAATCGATCCGGAAACTTTTCCCTTTGAAAAGGATGCTCATATTTGGCGGGTCGCAGGCCAGGACTTTAGGAGGGTTCAGGTCCTTGGGACCGCCTGTAGGGCTTACCGGGTTGGCACATCGGGAAAACAGCAGTGTAACCGGGATAAGGAAAATGAAAAATAAAATGTTCTGTCGTTGCACCCGGGCGTAGGATTTTTGTAAGTTTGCGACCCCAAATTTACCAATCGTTTCAATAGCATAACCTTTTTTTATTAATTTTACATTGTTATTCAATAAACAACAATTCTATGTCAGGTCACAATAAATGGTCCACAATAAAACGAAAAAAAGGCGCCCTTGATGCCAAGCGTTCAAAAATTTTCTCAAAGATCATCAAGGACATCACCATCGCGGTGAAAGAAGGAGGAGCCGATCCCGATGGCAATCCCCGCTTACGTCTTGCAATTTCCAATGCCAAGGGCGCTTCGATGCCAAAGGACAATATTCAGCGGGCTATCAGCAAAGGCGCGGACAAGGATGCTGCAGCGCTGATTGAAACCACTTATGAAGGCAAAGGCCCTCACGGAGTGGCTATTTTTGTGGAATGCACCACCGACAACCTGCAACGGACGGTATCGAACGTAAGGGCTTATTTCAACAAGCATGGCGGTGAACTCGGGCAGAATGGCATGTTGAACTACCTGTTCGACCGCAAAGGAGTGTTTGTGGTTCCCAAAGGTGATTTGAACCGTGATGATTTTGAGATGGAACTGATCGATGCCGGCGCTGAAGACATCGAGGTTGACGATGATGTTTTCAACATCACCACGGCCATGGAAGACTTCGGCAGCATGATCAAAAAACTCGAAAAACTCAGCATCGAGCCGGAAAGCGCATCATTGCAGCGTATTCCAAAAACGACTGTTGCGCTCGATGAGGATGCGACGCGGAAAGTGTTGCGGCTCATTGACATCATCGAGGAGGACGATGACGTGCAGAATGTTTTTCACACACTGGAGATCAGTGATGAAATGGCGGAAAGGCTATAAATAAAAAACGCGGCGAAAGCCGCGTTTTTTATTACACTTCGCAGATGTACTGCGTGAGATTGATCCCTTTTGGAAGTTCCAGTTTTTTACGCAACCTGATGCGGGAGATTTCAGTGCTTGGCGCGGTGATCTTAAGGATATGGGAAATTTCCTTGGTATTAAGATTCATGCGCAACAAAGCACAGAGCTTGTGGTCGTTGGGAGTGAGCTGGGGATAGGCTTTCCTGAGACGGTCGAAAAAGCCCGGATGTATTTTTTCGAAATGGGCTTTGATGCGATACCAGTCGTTGTCGAATTTGATATTCTCATCAATCGTTTTGAGCACCTTCCCGATTTCAACTTTGGTAATGCTTTTATCGTTTCGCAATAACCTGTTGATGTCTTTTTTTATCAGGCCGATGATCTTGTTTTTTTGCGAAATGAAGATGGAAGAGGTGGCCAGTTCCCTGTTGATAAGGTCAAGTTCCATGTGGTGCTTCTGTTTCAGCAGCTGATTGACCTTCTGCTCGGCACGAATGCGTTCCTGGAGTCGCAGATTCCGTTCTTTTTCAACTTTTTTACGATGTTCGATCTCTTTTTTCAGTTCGGAGATGATGCGTTCGTTGGTGATTTCCAGGTTACGCTGGTAGTTGGCCACTTCGATGGCAGCGCGAATCTGGTCAATATCGACCGGTTTGAAAAGGTATGCATACGGTTTGAGGGAGAATGATTTTGAGAAGATCTCGCTTTTATTCATGGAAGTAAGGAAGATGATCCCGCAATTATAATTCTCGGTCAGAATCCGGGCTGCTTCGATACCATCCATTTTCCCTGCCAGTCCCACGTCCATGATGACGATGTCGGGTTCGATGTTTGATTCCTGGAGATTGGCGATGTTTTCGATTGCGCTTTCTCCCTTCGTGTCAATACCCAGTACATCATAACCAAAATCAGTCAGTTTGGTTTTCAGATCATGAGCAATGATCAATTCATCCTCAACAATATACAAACTAATTGGTGCCATAATTAAATAGTTTAAATTTTAAATTCTGAATTTGTAACAATATTATAGGTGTCAATAGCAATCACTAATTCTTCATTGGTTGGCATTACCATGGATACAACGCGTGAACCCGGCCTGGTAAGGATCGCTTCTTTTCCCCTGACCAGGTTCCGTTCGGCATCAAAGTCCACTCCGAGAAAACCAAGGCCTTCGAGGATCCGTTTGCGCGTATCCACATCATTTTCGCCGATACCCCCGGCAAGGATAATCAGGTCAACGCCGCTCATGGCTGCCGCGTATGCCCCGATGTACTTTTTCACCCGGTAGGCGTACATGTCGAGAGAAAGCTGGGCACGTGAATTCCCGTTCCCGGCTGCCTGCTCAACATCCCGCATATCAAATGAGATTCCGGAGATGCCGCACACACCGCTTCTTTTATTAAACATGGCGTTGGTGTCGGCAATGCTCAGGTTTTCCTTCTCCGCCAGGAACAGTAAAACACCAAGGTCTACATCCCCGCTGCGTGTTCCCATCATCAACCCTTCCAGTGGAGTAAATCCCATTGAAGTGTCGACTGAATTCCCGTTTTGAATGGCAGCCACGGATGAGCCGTTCCCAAGGTGGCAGGTGATGATCCGTAGGTTGTTGAAGTCTTTGCCCAGGTAACGGCAGGCTTTCTGAGCCACGTATTTATGGGAAGTTCCATGGAAACCATACCGGCGGATCTTGTATTTTTCATAGAATTCGTAGGGAATCGCATACAGGTATGAGTAGGCGGGCATGGACTGGTGAAAGGATGTATCGAAAACAGCAACCTGGGGTACATGGGGAAGAATTGCTTCTATCGATAAAATTCCCTTGAGGTTCGCAGGGTTGTGAAGGGGGGCGAGTTCAATGCACTGTTCGATCTCCTTTTTTACATAATCGTCGATCAGTACACTTGTTTTGAAATTTTCACCTCCATGGGCAACGCGGTGACCAACGGCCACTATCTCGTTTTCATCCCGGATAACGCCGTAAACAGGATCTTTGAGCGTTTTAAGAATGAGATTGATCCCAACCTGGTGGTCCGGAACTTCCTGAACGATTTTATGCTTTTCCTTGCCGGTGACCTGGTGTGTTAGTTCGCTTGTGGCTAAGCCGATCCGATCGAGCAATCCTTTGGCCCTGAGATCTGTTTCTTCAGAAAGCTCTATAAGCTGATATTTGATGGACGAGCTGCCGCAGTTTAAGACAAGGATTTTCATGGGTCAGATAAAATTAGTTAGTAAGAGGACCAGCTTCACCATCATTACCAGATAGCAGGGAGTTCATGTTAGGGTATGCAAACATACAACAATAATATCTTCATTCAAATGAATACATTAAAAATAACGTAACAAATACTTTTTTTTTCAACAATAGGTTAATTTTTGAGCGGGCAGTAAACGACTTAATAGATTTAATAGTATTTTTGGATACCCTAACCAAGTATTTCTACCAATGGCCCTTATAAATTCTGTTATTTCCTGGCTGATGAAAAAGCGAATTCATCAGATTGAGCTTTTCATGCAGTACCCCGATGAGGTGCAGGCAGAATGGCTGCGCAAACTTCTTGCCACTGCAAAGAACACGGAATGGGGCCGGAAATATGATTTTAAATCCATCGTAACGCCCGACCAGTTTAAAAACCGTGTCCCGGTGAATGATTACGATTCAATGAAAAGTTCAATAGACCGGCTGCGCAAGGGAGAGCAGAATATTTTGTGGCCATCGGAGATTAAATTGTTTGCCAAATCATCGGGCACGACAAATGATAGAAGTAAATTTATTCCCGTAAGCCAGGAAGCCCTGGAAGAGTGTCATTTCAAAGGCGGAAAGGATCTGCTTTCGATCTATTTTAATACTCACCTCGATACAAAACTGTTCGACGGCAAATCGATCGCAATGGGCGGGTCGCACCAGATCATGGAAGTCAACAATGAATCGTACATCCAGGGGGACCTTTCGGCCATCCTGATTCAGAACCTCCCCGGCTGGATCGAGTTCATGCGCACGCCAAATTTATCAATCGCCCTGATGGATGAATGGGAGAGCAAGATTGAAATGATGGCTGCGGCAACCATCCAGCATGATGTGACCAATATTTCAGGTGTTCCTTCATGGACGTTGCTGCTGTTAAAGCGGATCCTTGAAATAACCGGCAAGTCTGATCTCCTGGAAGTATGGCCCAATTTTGAGCTGTTCATTCATGGCGGGGTTAATTTTTCTCCATACCGGGAACAATTCAGGCAGATACTGCCGTCGCCAAAGGTGAATTATCTCGAAACCTACAATGCATCAGAGGGCTTTTTCGGCATCCAGGACCGGAGCGAAGCCGACGATATGCTGCTGATGCTGGATTACGGGATCTACTATGAATTCATTCCTGTTGATCAGCTGGGCGCTGAGCACCCGGCAGCGTTCAGCCTGCACCAGGTCGAACTGAATACAAACTATGCCATGGTCATTACAACCAATGCGGGATTATGGCGTTACATGATTGGCGACACCATACAATTTACCTCATGCCGACCATACAGGATCAGGATTTCAGGACGAACCAAAAACTTTATCAATGCATTCGGGGAGGAATTGATCATCGACAATGCTGAAAAAGCGATCGCCATTGCCTGCGAAAGAAGCCATGCGGTGGTTACAGAGTACACGGCGGCGCCGGTTTACCTCTGCGGAGAGCAGAAGGGCGCCCACGAATGGCTCATCGAATTCGAACAGCCTCCCGCCGACCTTGCATTCTTCACGGCGGCACTCGACACTGCGCTGAAGTCGCTCAATTCAGATTACGAAGCAAAGCGTTACCATGGAATGTTGCTTGAGGAGCCGCGAATATGCACCGTGCCACCCCATACTTTTTACAGGTGGCTTAAGTCAAAAGGAAAACTGGGCGGCCAGCACAAAGTTCCGAGGCTGTCGAACGACCGAAAATATATTGACGAAATCCGCAATTTGATAGCGGCGGGTTGATTCCTTTTTTTAATTTTGGTAACAAATTCAAATCTATGCATATTGCTATCGCCGGAAACATCGGTTCCGGGAAAACCACTCTGACCGGCCTGCTGGCCAAGCATTTTGGGTGGGATCCCCATTATGAGGATGTAGATACCAATCCGTACCTGAACAGTTTTTACGAGGACATGCAGCGGTGGTCGTTCAACCTTCAGATCTATTTCTTAAACAGCCGTTTCCGACAGGTCGTTGATATCCGGAATTCAGGAAAAACGGTCATCCAGGACCGCACAATCTATGAAGATGCCTATATTTTCGCGCCCAACCTTCATACGATGAACCTGATGAGCACACGCGACTATCAGAATTACCGTTCGCTGTTTGATCTTATGAGCACATTTATCCAGCCTCCGGACCTGCTGATATACCTCCGGGCCAGCGTACCCACACTTGTGAACCAGATTCAAAAGCGCGGACGGGAGTATGAAAGTGCCATCCGGCTCGATTACCTGAAGAACCTGAATGAAATGTACGAGGAATGGATCGAAGGCTATAAATTTGGCAAACTCCTGATAATTGATGCAGATCACCTCAAGGTAAGCGAAAACCCGGAAGACCTGGGGCATGTGATCGAGAATATCAACGCACAGCTGCATGGATTGTTTTAGATGCGGGAT
>JBAXDH010000026.1:0-37118 GCA_037141055.1 bacterium
TTATAATACCCGGCGATGGCGATCATGGCGGCATTGTCCGTTGAATATTGCAACGGCGGTATGAAGATGTTCCAGCCGAATTTATCGCCGGCCTCCTGCAATGCCCTGCGCAGCCCCGAATTGGCTGATACACCGCCGGCAATGGCAACATCCGGCACCCTGATGGCGGGGTAAAGCCTCCGAAGCTCTTCAACTGCGGCGACCATTTTTGACATCAGTATTTCCACGATGGTCGACTGGATCGAAGCGCAGAGGTCATTTTTATTTTTCTCGATGAAGTTGGCATCCTTTTTTAATTCATCCCGCAGAAAATAGAGAATGGATGTCTTCAACCCGCTGAAACTGAAGTCGAGTCCCGGGATGCTGGGTTTTGAAAATTTAAATCGTTTAGGATCGCCGGTTTGCGCCAGTTTGTCAATGGTCGGTCCGCCGGGATAGGGGAGACCCATGATCTTTGCCGACTTGTCGAACGCTTCTCCGGCGGCATCATCAATGGTTTGCCCGATAACTTCCATGTCGAAATAGTCGCGGATGAGCACAAACTGCGTATGCCCGCCTGAAACGGTCAGGCATAAAAACGGGAAGGAAGGCACGGGATTGTTGCGTTCCGGATTCCGGATAAAATGACTCAGGATATGAGCCTGTAGATGATCGACCTCGATAAGCGGAATGTCGAGCCCCAGCGCGAATGCTTTGGCGAAAGAAGTTCCAACCAGGAGCGATCCCAACAGGCCCGGGCCCCGCGTAAAAGCAATGGCAGAAAGTTGATTTTTGACTATATTTGCTTTTTGGATGGCTGTTGCGATGACAGGGATGATATTCTGCTGGTGTGCCCGCGAGGCGAGTTCCGGAACAACGCCCCCGAAGTTCCGGTGAACATCCTGGCCGGCAGTTACATTCGAAAGGATGACATCCTCCCTGATGATGGCGGCGGAGGTGTCGTCGCATGAAGATTCAATGCCAAGAATATAATGCTGCATAATTAAACGCGAAATTACCATTAAAACGACCGCAAAAATACTGCTTTATATTGTCACTGTGATTGTATCTCTCCTGTTTACCGTATATATGGTATTCAGAAGTGATCGGGTACAGAGCCTGGTTGTTCGTATGGCAGCGAACTATTTTTCAAAAGAACTGAATGCAGAGATCCGCATCAGCGGATTTAATATTTCACTTCGCAACGGACTGGTAATTGAAGGAATCTCCGTCCTTGACGATCACCGCGAAGTCCTGTTTTCCGCAGATGCGCTTGGCGTTCTCCCGGGGTCATTCAGCATCAAAAAGCATAAAATCAACATCAGCCAGGTATATCTCAGAAAGGGGGTAGTTCAGCTGCTGACACCCCGCGGAGACAGCGTGCTCAACCTGCAGCGCATCATTGACCATTTTGCTTCCCCGGATACGACCCGGAAGATTGATACCACAACATCAGTTCCGTGGGATATTACGATATCTTCGGTAAAGCTGAAAGATACCCGGTTTCATCTCCAGGATAAAAATGAACCGCTTGCAGAGGCCGGCATGGACTATACAAACCTGGATGTATCCGGGATCAATCTTGAAATCAGCGATATCGTTTTCGACGGGGACACCATCAATGCAAAGATAAAACACCTTGAAGCACGTGAAAAGAGCGGAATTGTCCTTCACAACCTCAGCGGTGATTTCGAGGTCGGACCGAACTTTCTCAAGGCCCACAACCTTAAAATTCTGACCGATCACTCTGACCTGTCGCTCACCTTTGATTTTTTATATGACCATTGGGGGGCCTATAACGATTTTCTGAAAGAAGTGGCAATTCATGCTAAGATCGAGACTTCAGACATTGACCTCCAGGATATCGGTTATTTCGCCCCGGAACTTTCGGTGATGAAAGACCGGATCCGCATTTCGGGGAATATCAGGGGAACCGTAAGCAACTTCAAAGCACGCGACCTGAAATTCGCCTTCGGAAAAAGCACTGCTTTTTTTGGCAACATCAGTGCTCTTGGTTTGCCTGATGTGGAAGAGACGTTCATCGACCTGAATGTTAAATCAATGACCACCACCAAAGAGGATGTAGAATCGTTGCTCATTCCCGGTGACCTGCGTCATCTTGAACTGCCCCCCGTCATTGCAAACCTCGGACTTGTTAGCCTGAAAGGGAATTTTACCGGTTTCTACAATGATTTTGTGGCAACGGTAAGGGTAAACACTGGTATTGGAAGCCTCACAACCGATCTGGCGCTGAAAAAACAAAAAGAGAGTAAAATGATCGGCTACAAGGGACAAATGAGTGCAGGCGGCTTCGATCTCGGCAAACTTACAGGAAACAAGGGCGTTTTAGGCAGGGTCACCCTTCGTGCCGACCTGAATGGTGCCGGCTTTACACTCCGGGACGCAAATCTTTCGATGAATATCCATATTGATTCTGCAATGCTGAACCATTATAACTATTCCAATGTGAGTGTTAAAGGTTCTCTGGCTGAAAAGGAATTCAGCGGCATTCTGAATGTGAAGGACCCGAACCTGGATCTCGATTTCAACGGACTGATCGACCTGCGCGACTCGATACCTGATTTTGATTTTACAGCGCGCATCCATCATTCACAATTGTTTGACCTGAACCTGTTTAAACGCGATTCAACCGAAGACCTGTCTGCCATGCTGAGAGTCAATTTTAAAGGTACAAACCCCGATAATATTGACGGATCCATCCTGATCGACAGCATGATTTATACTGAAGGAAGTAAGCAGATCACGATGGACCACCTCTCGCTGCTGACCAGGCAGGATACGGCTTCAGGCAAAAGTTATCACCTGCAGTCCGATTTTGTGGATGCGGATATGACCGGCAGTTTTTCTTTCAGGGCTTTAATCCCGTCTCTCAACACCTTTATTCAGAATTATCTGGCATCATTCAATCTGAATGATTCATTGATCGCCCTCAGCAAAACAATGTCCAACCAGCATATGAACTACGAAGTAAGGTTCAGGAAATCGGACGAAGTAACCAGCGTATTCCTGCCATTCCTGAGAATTGCGCCAAATTCATCCTTCCATGGCTATTATAATGAGGATAAGGGAACGATCGTCATGAAAGGCGAATCGCCCGCTGTTTTCATTAACAACATCGAGCTCGACGACTGGTACCTGGACGCTGAAAACCGCTCGGATGATTTATCGGTAAGGACAGGAGCAAGGCGGGTGTTTCTGAAAAAGGCCAGCAAAAATGATTCGCTGGAAGTTAAAGTTGATTCATTTCAGCTGGTTTCCAATATCCGCCACGATAGCATACATTACAGGGTCTCCTGGAAAGCCAATACAATGCCAAGCGAATTTGATGGTTACGCAAGTTTCAGGAACAGCCCTGTCATTGATTTGAAATTCAATAAATTCAATGTTTTTCTGAATGAAAAATACTGGTCGGTGGATACGGCCAACTATACATCCATCGATACTTCTGCTGTCAGAATTTCCGACCTTGCATTCTATTCGGGCGAACAGTACCTGAAGATCAACGGAAATCTTTCGGTATCGACTGCCGATACGCTGCACGTGATGTTTAACAAAGTGGATATTTCGAAGGTTGACCAGCTGCTCGGAATTACCCAGGTAGACGTGGATGGAATATTAAGCGGCAGTTTCAAAATTGTAAATCCATACGGTGATATTGTACTTATTTCTGACCTGCGCATCAATAAATTCAAGTTCAACAAGGAGTTGCTGGGCGACGCCACTGTTAAAGTGAAATTTGATGCATTCGCCTCGCAATTTGATGTGCAGTCGCAGATTATCTATACGGGGAACGTAGGAACCAATATTCCGTTTTCACTCAGTGGCAGCTATTTCCTGGGTAAGAAAAATCCGCATTTTGATTTTGATCTCTCGCTTAAAAATCTCAACCTGAAGATGCTGGGGCCGTTTGTGTCTGATTTTATGTCCGGCGTCAATGGACTGGCGTCCGGTGATGTGAAAATCAAAGGATCCCCCGAACACCCTGATATCAGCGGGCAATTGAAGATGATGCGCACCGAATTCAAGATCAATTACCTGAATGTGCCGTATTCGTTTGCCGATGTGGTGAAAATTGACAGCAATGCTTTTATTTTCGATAAAATCACCTTGTACGACTCGCTTGGGCACAAGTCGGTGCTGAACGGTAAGATCTCGCATCATAATTTCAGCAACCTCAGGCTTGATCTTAACGTTGAGATGAATGACTTTGCCGCGTTTAATAATTCAAGGGCGCAAAACAGCATTTTTTATGGCAAGGCAAGAGCAACGGGCACAGCCTCCATTACCGGTCCGCCGGAGAATATTAAAATTGCCGTAAGGGCCTCCAGCGGGGGTAAAACACATGTGATCATTCCCATAGACCTTACCCGGTCGGTAGGACAGTCGGACTATATTATTTTTTTGCCTCCGGATAATGATTCTGTCGGGAAAACAAAGGAAACGGTAAAGTTAAATACCACGGGGTTGTCAATTGATCTCGGTTTGCGCGTCAACCAGGATGCGGAGGTTGAGGTGTTTTTTCCAGACCAGTTAGGGAATATAAAGGCCTCAGGCTCCGGGAATCTCCTGATGAGCATGACCCCTTCGACCCCGTTTATGTTATCGGGGATTTACACCCTGTCGAAGGGATTTTTCCTGTTTCAGTTCAAAAACCTCCTGCGACTGCCCATGTCGATCAAAGAAGGAAGCACCATCAGCTGGACAGGTGATGCAACAGATGCGAATATCGCTCTGAGTGCCGTGTATAAAACAAAAGCACCGTTGAAGGGGCTTACAACCAACCCCGAAGAAGAGGGCATCCGCATACCGGTGGAATGTATTGTGCGGCTGAAAGGAAAGCTGATGAACCCCGACATCTCATTTGCCATCAGCCTGCCAAATGTAGAAGAAAGCATTAAAAATGAGGTTTTTTCGGCCATCGATACCAACAATGCGACAAGCGTTACGGAGCAGACGATTTACCTGATGGTCATGAACCAGTTCATGCCCGTAGTGGCAAGTTCAAGCAGTGGCGTTGACGTTGGTACCACTTCCATGTCAATCATTACCAATCAGATTAACAGCATGGTATCGCAGCTTACCTCAAACGTTAATGTAAATGTAAATTACAAACCGGGGACGAGCACAACGCAGCAGGAATTCGACGTGGGCATCTCAACACAGCTGTTCGATGACCGGTTGCTGATCGACGGAACATTCGGCATGAATTCATATACCAATTCCACCGTAAAACAATCAAGCACCATTGTAGGGGATATAAACCTGGAATATGTCCTGACCCAGAACCGACGCTGGCGCGTGCGTGCCTTCAACAGGACGAATACGCTGAACATTCTCAACAACAATGCTCCCTATACACAGGGAGTCGGCATAAAATATCAGCGGGATTTTGCAAATTTCGGCGAGCTGTTTAAGTTTGGTAAAAAATGATAGTATGAAGTATGTATTGATGTTCATGGTTGCATTCGGTTGGTTTTCACTGCCGGTGATTTCTCAGGTGATTGTTAATCAGGCGGATATGCCTGTTGCAGGAGATACGCTCAGGGTAAGCATTACCAATGTTGTTCCGGCCGGATATGCCAGTACAGCCATGGATACTGCGTGGAACTACAGCATCCTCGAAGCCCTGAGCCAGCGGGTGGATACATTCGTGAATGTTACGGCAACACCTGTTTTGTACCAGTTTTTCTTCGTATTGCAGGGAGGAGCCAACCTCGCGTCACCGAGAAACAGCAGCCCTGTTCCCGGGCTTCCCGTTTCCCAGGGATTTACATTCTTTAAAAACAGTTCATCATCATACGGCGATCTGGGATCGGCATACACTGCCCAGGGGATTCCGTTGCCTGCAAAATATGATAATCCGGATAAGTTGTACCAGTTCCCGATGTCGCCGGGGCTGACATGGTCTTCGGTTTCTGCTTTCGCCATCACGGTGCCAAACATAGCCTATTACAGCACACAGCGCACCCGTTCAAATATCGTTGACGGCTGGGGGAGTCTTTTGACACCGTTTGGCACCTTTCAGACCTTGCGGGTGAAATCGACGCTTGCGATACATGACAGCGTCTACATCGATTCACTCGGTGCAGGATTTCCCATTAACCGCAGCATCATCGAGTACAAGTGGATTGCCAAAGGAAAGGGGATTCCCGTCCTGCAGGTCACCGAGGAAGGCAGTCTTGTAACTGCAACCTACAGGGACATTTACCGGATGTCGGCTCAACCGTTAACGGTTAACCTTGGCCCCGATACCGCTGTTGCAAAAGGAACAACGCTTGCTTTGTATGCAACCGTCACCGGGGGCACGCCTCCCTACCAGGTGTTCTGGAATACGCTCGACACAGGCAAGACTATCACAGTCACTGTGCAAAACATACAGACATACAGCGTGTTGGTGGTGGATGCTTTACAAAATTTCGGTTCCGACCAGAAGATCGTATCAATACGGTACCCCCCGGGCATCCGGGAAAACAGGGAAACCCAACTTCAGGTTTATCCGAATCCGGTGCATGGCATCGTGCGCTTTACGTTAAATGAAGCTTCCAATGAGGCTGACATACAGGTTTTTACAGTCCACGGAAAGCTGGTTCTAAGTCAGAACCTGTTACTTGATGACGGTGTCTTTGCCACCGATTTTTCCGTCCTCTCCAAAGGAATTTATTTTGCCCGGCTTCTGACAAAAAACAGAATATATTCCACTAAGATCCAGGTTGAATGACGAAGAAACTCATTTTTATTTCACCATTTCGCCATTTAAATAACTAACGATGTCCTTCACAGTCTATCGCTCTTCTGCCGGTTCCGGAAAAACGTTCACCCTTGTGAAGGAATATGTGAAGATCATCCTCCTTGAGCCGGGAGATTTTCGCCATGTGCTGGCCATTACCTTTACCAACAAGGCGGCAAACGAAATGAAAGAGCGTGTGCTCCAGGCGTTGAAGGAACTGGCGAAAGGGGAGCAGTCGGCCGATCACACGGTCAAAGGTACACTGGCGCCCCTGCTGGCAGTTGAGACAGGCCTGGCGCCGCATGAGATCGAAACGAATGCTGCAAAAGCGCTTGAGATGATCCTGCACAATTATGCTGATTTTGCGATCGGTACCATCGACAGTTTTTCACATAAGATCATTCGCACCTTCGCCCATGATTTTGGGCTGCCGGTAAACTTTAACGTAGAACTCGACGCCGACGAACTGCTTTCATCTGCCGTAGACCTTTTGCTTGACAGGGTGGGCAGTGATGAAGCGCTTACCAAACTACTGGTGAAGTTTCTCGAAACACGGATGGAGGAGGACAAGGGATGGGACATTTCATCAATCCTTACGGGATTTGCAAAACTGTTACTCGATGAGGAGGGGATGGGGCAGATCGGCAGGTTAAAACTCCTCACGCTTGACCAGTTTCGTGTTATTGCCGAAAACCTGCATGCGGACATCAGGCTGTTTGAAAAGAAGATCACGATTATTGCCAGGGAAGGAGCAGTTATTCTCAAAGGGTCAGGGCTTGTTGCTGCAGACTTCTTCCAGGGGGAACGCGGGATCTGGAAATATTTTGCGAATCTTGCGGCCGGAAACATCGATAAACTGGAGCCCAACTCCTATGTGATCACCACTGTTGAAGAGGATAAGTGGTTTTCGGGGAAAGCATCTTCTGCAAACCGCGATACAATTTCAACCATTAAACCGGGCCTGCTAGACGTATATGAAAAGCTTCGGAATGAGATGGAACTGCACAGGCAGGACTATTCCCTGCGGAAGTTGCTTGCCAAAACCATTTATCCGCTGGCCGTGCTGAATGAGATTGAGAAAGTGCTGTCCGATTTCAAGCGGCAGAACAACCTGGTCCATATTTCCGAATTCAATGCCCGGATTGCCGGCATCGTGATGAACGAGCCTGTTCCCTTTATTTATGAGCGTCTTGGCGAAAAATTTCAGCATATCCTGATTGATGAGTTTCAGGATACTTCCGCCCTTCAGTGGATGAATTTCATCCCCCTGGTGGAAAATGCGCTGGCCGGGGGACATTTCAACCTGGTTGTCGGCGACGGCAAACAGGCGATATATCGCTGGCGCGGAGGAGAGGTGGATCAGTTCAACGCATTGCCCGGTATCAGGGGAATTGAAACCAGCGACATCCTTAAACAACGGGAAGAGGCGCTGCAGCGTAATTTTCTACAGGTAAATCTTGAACAGAATTTCCGTTCTAAGGCAGAAATCGTATCGTTCAACAACCGGTTTTTCAGAGCGATAGCCAACAGTGTCCTTTCGGATGGAAAGGAGAAAATCTATGAAGGCCTGGAACAGTCGTTTGATCCGAAGAAAACCGGCGGGTACGTCAGTCTCGAATTTCTCGAAGGGGATGAGCATGATATGAACTATGAAATGACCACCCTCACCCGCATCCTGGGAATAATTGGGGAAGCGCAAAAGGATAATTTCAGCCTGCGCGATGTGGCCATCCTTTGCAGAAGCAATAAAAATGCCAGCGCCATTGCCAGGTTCCTGCTTGAACAGGGACTCGATGTCATCTCCGCCGAATCATTGCTCCTGTACAATTCCTCCAGGGTAAGATTCCTCATTGCCTACCTGAGATTCCTGTTTGAACCCAGGAATGATATTGTGATTGCCGAGATCCGGCTGTTTATGCAACGGTCGGCAATCGTTGCCGATGAAAAATGGGAGCATACCCGTGAAGAGTTTACCATGCTGCCGGTTTACGATCTTTGTGAAGCGCTCATTCGTTATTACAGGCTGAATACTCCTGCCGATCCGTACCTGCGGTTTTTC
This sequence comes from bacterium, assembly GCA_037141055.1. GTDB lineage: Bacteria > Bacteroidota > Bacteroidia > Bacteroidales > FEN-979 > CAIVAT01. Next base: position 8,787 of record JBAXDH010000026.1, read on the forward strand.
CTCGATGCCGTTTTGAAATTTACCTCGAAGGTTTCGTCAAATGCCATGGAATTCCTGGTATGGTGGGAAAAGAACAGGCAGAAATTATCGATCCAGGTACCTCAGGAATTGAATGCGGTGAGGGTCATGACAATTCACAAAGCCAAGGGTTTACAGTTCCCGGTTGTCATACTTCCTTTTGCCCGTGAAGCCCGGAAGAATACAAAAACATATTTGTGGGTCGATCTCGGGAATAATATTGCCCCGGGGTTGGAAACGGCCATCCTCAGAAGTGATAAGGAGATGGAGGCAACGGCATTCAAGAGCAATTTCACGGATGAACGCCAGAAATCAATGCTGGACCTGGTAAACGTGCTCTATGTGTCCCTTACCCGGGCGGAGGAGCGGCTTTATATTCTTTCAGGTAATCCTGCGCGGAACCAGGAGGAGATCAATTCATTACCGGGATTCTTTAAATTATTCCTTCAGCAGGAAGGTGCCTGGGCCGATGAATTGGCGGAATATGCTTTCGGCGACAAAACGGTTCATGTCCCGAAGATCATGAGGCAGGATACTCCCATGGTCGTTCAGCAGGAGGTTATCAGTACGGACTGGCGCCAGAAAAATGAGATCAGAACGAGAGCGCCGCGAAACTGGGATGTTGAGGATCCCGTTCAGCAATCTCAGTGGGGAGAAAAGATACATGCCATGCTGTCATGGGTGAAAACAGGCAGGGACATCCCTTTTGCTTTGGACAAAGCAGCTCTCAAGGGATTGATCCTCAACAGTGAACGCGAAAATATCGAAAAGCTGCTCTGGTCGGTGATTTCTGACCCGATGCTCACCAGGCTGTTCAGCGACCAGGTAAAAGTGCGCACGGAAGCGGAAATACTGCTTCCCGGTGGGACATTCTATCGTCCCGACCGCGTGGTGTTTGATGATGACCGTGTCACCATCCTGGATTACAAAAGCGGGAAGCCCAATGCGAAACATGGTGCGCAGTTGACGGAGTATGCGGGTTATATTGAAGAAATGGGCTATAAAAATATTCACAAGGCACTGGTTTACCTCGAACCGGAGGTGAGGGTGGTGGCGGTTTAACTAACGGAATTACGAATCAACACAGCAAAATGACAGACATTGAACAAAATCTATTGAGTTTGTACACCTCCTGGAGCGGGTTGAAGCCTCTTTCCATTACGGCGATGCCTGGCTCCGGATCCTACCGGAGTTATTACCGCATTCAGGGAGACGAAACCACGGTCATCGGGGTTCACAATGATGATGTTCGTGAAAATGAAGCTTTTATATCATTCACAAACCATTTTCACCAGCACGCTCTTCCTGTCCCGGAAATATTGGCCAGTGATCCTGCCAACCGGGTTTACCTGATTACGGACCTTGGCGACACAACGCTCTTTCAGCTTTTGACCGAAAAACGCACTGAGGAGGCCTCCAGTCAACCTGATTCTGAAAATGAAGGGTTGCCCCGCCATTTCCCGCAAGAGGTCCTTGAGGTTTATAGGAAGGCCATTGGCTGGCTTCCGTTGTTCCAGCTAAGGGCAGGGAAGGACCTTGATTATTCGTATTGTTATCCCCGGGCAGCATTCGACCGCCAGTCGATGATGTGGGACCTGAACTATTTCAAGTACTATTTCCTGAAACTGGCGAAAATCCCGTTTGACGAGCAGGCACTGGAGGATGATTTTATCAGCCTTTGTGACGTGCTTACGGGGGTTGATGCCGATTTCTTCCTGTACCGCGATTTTCAGTCACGCAACATCATGGCGATACACGGCGAGCCTTGGTTTATTGATTATCAGGGCGGAAGGAAGGGTGCGTTGCAGTATGACGTTGCTTCGATGTTGTATGATGGCAAGGCCGACATACCGGTAAAGGTCAGGGAAGAATTGCTTCACTGCTACCTGGACAAGCTTCAGGAAATATACCCGGTAAACAGGGATGAGTTTTTAAAAGGTTATTATGGTTTTGTCCTGATCCGCATTCGCCAGGCACTGGGTGCTTATGGGTTCAGGGGCTACTATGAAAACAAGCCGCATTTCCTTCAAAGCATCCCGTTTGCGCTCAGGAATCTTCGGTATCTTCGGGAGCATAACCTGGTCGGTTTTGGCCTCCATACCCTGATGAAAGTATTGGATGCAATGGTTCAGAACGAATTGTTTTTTGATAAACAAATTATAGAGGTTAATGATTCCATTGATAAATCAAACAATGAATTATCAAAAAAAAATATCAATGTTTTGTCAAGCCTGGGGCTTACCGTTACGGTTCATAGTTTCTCGTATAAGAGATCGATTCCCGCTGATCTGACCGGCAACGGGGGAGGCTTTGTATTTGACTGCCGGGCGCTGCCGAACCCGGGAAGGTTTGATGAATTTAAGGCTCTGAACGGTAAAGACCAGCCGGTGATTGATTTCCTGAAAAATGAATCATCGGTTGAGGAATTTCTAAGCCAGGCTTGCTCCATGGTCGGTCAAAGTGTTAAGACCTATATCGGTCGCGGCTTCAGTAACCTGTCGGTTTCCTTTGGATGTACCGGGGGCCGGCACCGTTCGGTATACTGCGCCGAACAATTGGCCGGGTACCTGGAAACCGCATTTGATGTCAGTGTCAACCTATTTCATAACGAACAGGAATTGAAAGGATGAAAGCCATGATCCTGGCGGCGGGCCTTGGCACGCGGCTCAAACCTTTTACCGGACAACATCCAAAAGCGCTGTATGAAGTTCAGGGTAAAACACTGCTCGAACATGCTATTGAGCACCTTCGGACGGCAAACATAAAAGATGTAATTGTGAACGTTCATCACTTTGCAGATCAAATAATTAAATTCATTCATTTGCACAATAACTTTGGATTGAATATATCAATTTCTGACGAAACCGGTGAGTTGCTTGAAACCGGTGGAGGGGTGAAAAAGGCAGCCTGGTTCTTTAAGGATTGTGATTGCGCCCTCGTCAGGAATGTCGATATCCTGTCTGACCTGGAAATTAACCGGATGGTTACATGCCATCTGAATTCAGATGCAATGGCAACGCTGGCTGTCCGCAAACGCGAAACCTCACGGTATTTTCTGTTTGACGACGAGATGACCCTGGCTGGCTGGGAAAACCGGAAGACTGGTGAACAACGTCTCTCCCGGCAGGTTGATGCTCCTGTTTCATTGGGATTCAGCGGAATACAGGTTTTAAATCCGGATATATTCCCGTTGATCACAGAAAAAGGGAAATTTTCACTGACCGATCTCTACCTGCGCCTTGCGACGGACCAGAAAATCAAGGGTTACCTCGAAGAAGGAACACTGTGGGAAGACATCGGAAAAATGCAGAATACCTCCGGCTAAACCCCATCCCGCATCCCGCATCAACTCCCCATCCTTTTCCTCGCCGGGCAAAGCGCACTCTCCTCATACCACCTGCATTTGGGTTTGCAACTGAGGCAGGCGTTGATCTCTTCATTCTTCATGACATGGTTTACCCAATAAGGATCAGCCAGTTGCGGTTTTCCAAGCGCCACAAAATCGGCCATCCCATTTTCAACCAGCCAGGCGGCACGTTCCGGCGTTTTAATCTCATTCACAACAATTACGGGGATACTGACATGTGTTTTTATCACAGTGCCGCTGTACACAATCCAGTTATATTCGAATCCTTTCGGGGTCCTGGGAAGATTCAGCAGGCTGCCGCCGTGCGAAACATGCAGGATATCCACCCCGGCTTTTTCCAGAAGTTTTGCAATTTCAACACCGTGATCAAGGGTTGGGGAATTAGCCCCAAGACGATAACCAATGATGAAGTTGATGCCACATTGTTTCCTGATACCGTGAATGATATCAATTGCAAGTTTCAGATTATTCTCCAGGCATCCGCCGTATTCATCTTCACGCCGGTTGAATAGTGACGAAGCGAATTGGTTCAGCAGGTACCCATGGGCGCCATGCAACTCCACCCCGTGAAATCCTGCCGACTGGGCCCTTATCGCCGCCCTGATAAACGCATCCCTGATCCCCGCAATTTCATCGGTGGTCAACGCAACGGATCTTGGATTATTTACATCCGCCGAAGGTGCTTTTGCAATATCGGAAACAAGTTCGTGGGTGATAAGACCGGCATGGTGAATCTGAAGGAGTGAAACGGCTCCTTCACCTTTGACTGCCGCAGCAATACTGCTCATTCCCGGAATATGCTCATCCGACCAGATTCCAAGCTGAAACGGTGCCAGCCTCCCTTCCTTTGCGACGGCAGTGGCTTCGGTGACGACGATACCGGCACCCCCGCTGGCTACCTGCCGATAATGCTCCAGGTTCCGGTTTGTAACGATTCCGTCGCCCAGGGCGTAACGGAAACAAACGACCGGGGGAAACACGACCCGGTTCCTTACGGTAATACCATTGATAATGAATTTATTGAATAATGTTTGCATGAAGAAAAAATAATGTCGGATTAAAATTGAGAAAGTCCATTTTGCGGATCAAAGGTATGGATTCTGCAACTTTTATTCCCTACTTTTGTCGTCCAACAATGTCCATCCATGGTTCCGTTTCTTCAAAAGACTGCACAATATCTTGTTTCTGAGTTTAAAGGCGACCTTGCCGATGTATGTATTGTACTCCCAAACCGCCGTGGTGGCTTGTTTCTGCGAAAATACCTGGCTCTTGAAATAGGGAAAGTCGCCTGGGCGCCGACCGTTTTCTCCATCGAAGATTTCATCGGAGAGATCAGCGGATTGCAGGAAGTGGAGAATCTGCACCTGCTTTTCGAGCTTTTTGAAGTCCATAAGGAGATTGAATTAAAAGAGCCTCAGTCCTTCGAGGAGTTTTTGCGCTGGGCACCGCAGTTACTCAGTGATTTTAATGAAGTTGACCGGTACATGGCTGATGCGGAAGATTTGTTTTCCAACCTTACCGAAGCCAGGGCCATCAGTTTGTGGAACCTTGACGGCAAGCCACTGACCGAATTTGAAAAAAAATACCTGCAGTTCTATTCTTCGTTGTATTTGTACTATGATAAACTTACAAGGCGCCTCCTGTCCAGGAACCAGGCATACCAGGGACTGATGTTTCGCAATGCAGCGAAAACCATTGAAAGCCAGATCCATAAATTACCTTGGCGTCACACTGTTTTTGCTGGATTTAATGCACTGACAAAATCGGAGGAGCAAATAATCAATGCACTGCGGATTGAAGGCAAAGCCACCCTGCTGTGGGATGCAGACAGCTATTACCTGGAAAACAACCAGCAGGAAGCGGGAGATTTTTTACGCGACTGGATGCGCAAATGGCCTGTTAAGGAGCCTTCCTGGATTTTCAATGATTTTGCCGGCTCCGAAAAGCAGATTGAGATCATCGGTTCCCCTGACCCTGTCGGACAGGTGAAATTTTGCGGCCAATTATTGCAGGAACTTGCTGGAAATGGAAAGGATACCGAAAAAACTGCAGTGGTGCTTCTGGACCAGGGATTATTAATCCCCTTGCTGAACTCGATACCGGACAAGATTTCGGCCCTCAACATCACGGCTGGCCTGCCCCTGCAGCATACGCCGCTGGCAAGCCTGTTTGAAACTGTATTTCAACTTCATCTTCATACAGCGCAATTTACATACCTAACAACCAATGGATTAAGAAAATATTATTATAAGGATGTTCTAAAACTTCTGCAGCATCCTTACGTTCACCAGATGGCGCATAAGATGATGAACGGGAACCGGTTTGCCCTTGATGAAGCGATCGATAAAATCAGGCTTGGACATAAGATCTTCATCGGCATGGATGAAATTTCTGCACAGAACACCGGCCTGTTTTCTGCAAACCTCTCATTCCTGGAAGCCATGTTTGTGCATTGGGCAAAACCGGAGGATGCAATGGCGTGTTTCCGGTCTGTTCTCGAAACCCTCAGGGAATGTGCCGTGCAATCGATGGAGACGGACTTCATCTTTGCATTCTCAAAAATTGTGCACCAGGTAAGCAACCTCCTTGCCGATTTTCCCACAATTCTGAAAATTCCTGCTTTGTATGAACTCTACAGGCAGGTGCTGGCCGGCACAACCCTGCCTTTTTATGGCGAACCACTAAAAGGAGTGCAATTGATGGGGATGCTTGAAACCCGGACCCTGGATTTTGAAAACCTGATCATCCTCTCATGCAATGAAGACCTTTTGCCCAATGCCAAAACCAACACATCGTTTATCCCGTTCGATATCAAAGTCAGTTTTGGACTTCCCACTTACCGGCACAAGGATTCTGTGTATGCATATCATTTTTACCGGCTGATTCAGAGGGCACAGAATATTTGGATATTATACAATACTGAGCCTGACCAGCTTGGAGGAGGCGACCGGAGCCGGTTTCTTCGGCAGATTTCATCGGAACTGCCTGCTTACAATGACAGGATCAGGATTCGGGAATCAATTTTGGCGTCACCCATCATCAAGGGTGAACTTCCTCCGGTCATCTCTTATCCAAAAACCGGTGAAACGCTTGTGGCACTTGAAGAAAAGGCAGTGAAGGGATTTTCGGCCACTTCGCTGAATTCCTACCGAAATTGCCCGCTTAAATTCTATTTCACTGAAATTGCGGGGATTAAAGAACCGGAGGATGTAGAAGATACGATCGATCCCGCGGTGCTGGGCAGTGCCGTACACGAAGCACTCAACAAACTTTACGCGCCATTTGTTGATAAACCGCTGGCCAGGGAACATCTGGCAGCAATGGAAAAAGGGTCGGAGGCGGCGGTTGAAAAAGCGTTTGAAAAAAAGTTTAAAGGTTCCGAAATCACATACGGCAAGAACTTGTTGCTGGTGAGTGTGGCAAAATTAATGGTCAAGAGGTTTTTGCAATCTGAAGGAGATCAGTTGGATGAACTGGCGAAATCCGGCAAAAGTTGCGTAGTCGCATACCTGGAGCAACTTGTGGAAACATCCATGGCCATTCCATACAATGATAAAATATTGAATATCAGATTAAAAGGATTCATTGACCGTGTTGATAAAATTGATGGGTGGTGGAAGATCATTGACTATAAAACCGGGTCCACGGAGTCGAAACAGATCAAAGTGACGGATTGGGATAACTTATTGGTTAAACCAGAATTGAATATTGGTTTTCAGCTTCTTATGTATGGATACCTGCTTGGAGCCCGGTTTCAAAACACGATCAGTTCGAGTGCAGGGATCATCTCCCTGAAAAAAATCAATGCCGGGTTCACTGCCGTATCGGTTCCGGGGGATGAACCGGGAAAATTGTCGACGGTTTTGAATCCGGCAACCAACGCCCGTTTTGAGAAAGTGATCCGGACTGTTTTATTGGAAATATATGATTTGGCAAAGCCTTTCAGCCAGACATGCGATCTGAAAATCTGTGAAAGGTGTCCGTATGTCAATCTTTGCGGCCGATGAATTCCTTTTCTGAAAATATGCAGGATTCATAGGTGAATAATTCCGCTTCCTTCCACCCGTTCCATCCGATGCCAGCTTTGTCGCGTGCACAGTGTCCCAGGAATTCATCAAGATTCCAGCCTTGTTCAATGGCCACCTGCGGGAGAAAAGTGCCGGAATACGCTCCCTTTTTCATGTAAATGCCGTGTTTTCCCAGCGTGATCTCACTGGCAGACCTGATTTTTTTCAAAGGTGACAGTACCGAAATTTCGATGTCAACCTGATCGGTTTCTCCCGGCCTTACTGGCTCAAAACGGCTGTCTTCGGTCGATGAGGCGACAGATAACTCCCTGATAAGCCTGTAAATCGGAACATCGGATGAAAATCTGCCGATGCAGCCTCTCAGTTCCCCGGCTTTGTGCAACGTCACAAACGCCCCGGCCCGGATGTTCAGGTTTGCAGGGTAGCTTGCCGCGCTGTCATCGGGCATGCGTCCTTCGCGGATATACCTGTCAACCGTGTTTCTGGCAATTTTCAGCAGCAGAATTTTTTCACTTTCAGTGAAATCAAAGGCTGATGACTGTTCTGTTCCGGAAACAGGCCGGGATATCGTGAATGAATAATAACCAACCACCTGGCTCGTATCGCCATATTCCGAATCGCCGGAATTCATGTACTTAACCGGAGATATCTTTACTCCGGGTTCTCCGCCGGTCAGGTTCAGCATTACCAGGATGGAAGTCCACCCGCAAAGATTGGTGGACAGGTTGGGAACGTTCTTTTTCCGGTAATCACCGAGGAATTTCATGAGACCGTCCGGCGAACCTGATGCAATTGCTTCGGACGTGGCTTTATCGGCCGCCTGGGCGTCGGAATATGAGGGGTAATGGGAGAAGTCCGTGCTGAAAACAAAGAGGTTCCTGTCGTTGAAATAAGGTTTTAACGCACGGGCGATTTTCCGGCAGGATTCTTCCGTCTGGGCTCCAATCACAATGGGTACCAGTTTGAAATCCTTATTCAGGTGGTATTGAAGGAACGGGATCTGGACTTCGAGGCTGTGTTCGGTTTTATCAGCTTCAGGATTGAAGGTCAACACCGGATTTTTGCTGATCAGTTCATTGGCAAGTTCAATGTTTACCTTCACCTTGCCAAGCGGGGTCAGATAATCACCCCGGTTATAGACGGAGGCTCCGTCAAATGATACCTGGTGGCTTGAAGCGATGACGAACACATTGTCATATTGCCTGCCGGGATCCACCTGGTTGTATGCACTTGCCGCCACCCTGCCCGAAAAAACGTAGCCGGCATGAGGGCATACAATCCCGGCAACGTTGCTGCCGGCTGGCGGTTTTGCTTTGGAGAACAACCTGGCCAGGGTGGAGCGGAGTTCATCCGGCTCACCGGGGTAAAATCGTCCGGCTGCTGCGGGTTTCCGGTCTGTCAGCCCGGGATTGTCCTGCGCAGGGCCCCGGTTGTTGAAATTGAATAATAATCCCATAAGTAAAAGGCTTCTCAGACAGTTCCGCATTCTTTTTCCAGGCGTTTTGGAATTTAATCGTAAAGGTACGACTATCATTCCACGATTTTTTAAATCTTATCGTAATTTTGTGACTTCCTGGTGAATCATAAACCAGGCAATAAATACGAAAACCGGTGAAGAAGATATCCAAGCGGCAATTTTTCAGATCAGGCCTGCTCAGTTTGAAGGATGCGGTGTCAGGGTTCAATCCTGCCGAAGGAATAACAAATAAATTGTTCGATTTGGGAGGGGTAAACAAAACGCATGCTGAAGGTCCGGGTAAATTCAGCATGGAATCTCCCTGGTACGAAGCGACATCCAAAGGAGCTCTTTGCCTGATTTGCCCCAACGAATGCGTCTTGCGGGAGGGTGGTGAAGGCATCTGCCGGACGCATGTTGTAAAGGACGATAAGTTTTATACGATTGCCTACGGGAATCCCTGTTCTGTTCATTCAGACCCGATTGAAAAGAAACCACTTTTTCATTTTCTGCCGGCATCAAAAAGCTTTTCGATTGCCACTGCGGGATGCAACCTTTCATGCCTCAACTGCCAGAACTGGGAAATTTCACAGCGGAGCCCGAAAGATACCAGCAACCTTGATATGTTCCCCGAACAGGTGGTACGTCAAGCCGTAAAGGCAGGTTGCAAGTCCATTGCCTTTACTTACACGGAACCGGTGGCATTTTATGAGTATGTGTTCGATACATCCAGATTAGCCCGGGACAGGGGGCTGAAAAATCTTTTTATCTCCAACGGCTACATAAATGAAAGGCCTCTTCGCAGCCTGTGCAAATACCTCGATGCAGCCAACATCGATCTGAAATCCTTTAGTGCAGAAACGTATTCCAAACTCAACGGCGGCAGTCTGAAGCCCATACTCAACTCCCTGGAAATCTTAAAGGAGGAAGGAGTATGGCTGGAGATCACCAACCTTGTCATCCCTGGTTATAATGATAACATGACAATGATCGCAGAAATGTGCGAATGGCTGGCAGCAAATGGTTTTGAAGATAACCCGTTGCATTTCAGTCGTTTTCATCCATTGTACAAGCTTGACAGCCTGGAGTCCACACCGCTGGAAACGTTGGAAAGGGCGCGTGACATCGCCCTGAAAGCAGGTATCCGGTATGTTTACCTGGGAAATGTTCCCGGTTCTTCTGCCCAGAACACCCATTGCCCCGATTGCAACAAAGTTATCATCGAACGGCAGGGTTTTACCATCTTATCTAAAAATATGAACGGGAATGCCTGCGGATTCTGCAATGCTGAAATTGCAGGGGTCTGGGAATAAGGGTTCCTGCAGCAGTTTTTACCTGTTATTAACCGAAATTATTTCAAGCCGTATTGGCAGATGATCTGAAAAACCGCCATGGTACCCCGGACCGGAGTAGGTGCGGTTTAACTTGTCACCGAAATAGGTGTTGTCTTCCTCCAGCAGGAAAGATGGCCTGAATATCTTTACATTTCCCGGCCCGGCTTTAATCCCGGAACATCCGTTCATCAACGCCCCGGAAACGACAAACTGGTCGAACGTAGACCATTGGTCCCTGAACTTCAGCGTGCCTTCCTTCTGATTGAGGTTCCGGATGCCCATGAGATTGTACAACGATGCATCGGGGCTGTCCGGGACATCAGTCCGGGCCATTAGCACATGCTTCAGGCTTTCATTTTCGGGTTCGTCATTGAAATCACCCATTACCAGGATGTTTGCCGCTTGATTGGCCAGAAGAACCGAATCGGTCAGTCTGCGCAGGACGGAAGCAACGTAATTCCTCCGTGGCTGTGAACCGAGATACCCTCCGCGTCGTGACGGCCAGTGGTTTATGAATACAGAGATGGTGTCGCGGCCAAAAAGTACGCCCTGTACCATCAGGATTTCCCTGGTTTGAGCCAGGGTATCGAACGGGAAGCGGATGCTGACACTTTTGCTGGCGAGGATTTTAAACAATTCCGGCCGGTAAAGCATGGCAACGTCGACCCCTCTCATATCCGGCGATTCATGGTGTATAAACCTGTATTTCCAGGGCTTCAGCGGCGTTTCGTAAATCAGTTTGTTCAGGACATAGCGGTTTTCGACCTCACACATGCCGACTATTGCCGGAGGTGACCATTCTCCTGCAGCCAGAAGGGTTTTGGCGACATGGTTAAGTTTGGCACTGAATTTCGACCACGTCCAGTGTTTTGCACCGGCCGGTGTGAATTCGTCGTCAAGTTTGGTTGTATCATCGTAAGGATCATACAAATTTTCAACATTCCAGAAAATAATTCTGACAATTTGACTTTTTATTTTTATTGAATCTAAATTGGCACGATTTTCGTTGTGTTTATCTGTTTGGGTAAGGGAAGGTGAAAAAGGTAAATATAACATCCAATAAATGATTAAAATGCTGAAAATGAGTATTGTTTTCATAATTTTTATGTTAATGTGCAACTTTTTGCGATAACTGTTGTCTGTTAATCGGAAAAGAAGCAAAAGGTAATACTCAAAAGCAGCAATTTCGTTAACATTTTTTTAACAGGAGATTAACAGACTTTAACAATGCAGGCGAAAATATGATCTACAATGTGTCGTTTTTAAACCCGATAGCCGCATCACATGTGATGCAGCAACTATTAGGTTAACAAAAACAGAAACGCTATGAAAAGAATTGCAGGAATTTTTTTGATCGCACTGGTTGGAGGATTTGTTTCCCTGGGACTTTATAAAGTTTTTGAGAGGAAACCATATTTTAGTAATTCCCGTCCTGAAGGAATCCCGATCAGGCAGGTTGGATATAACCCGGGCGCAGCATTCGCTACGCCCGATTTTGAGGCGGCTGCGGCCGTTTCGGTGCACGCGGTGGTACATATTAAGTCGGAATTTCAGAAGAAGAGCATGGTGTATGACGATTTTTTTGAATTTTTCAATTTTGGAGGCCATCCGCAGCCCCGCGAATACAGTACCCCTTATTCAGCGATGGGGTCGGGGGTGATCGTATCGGGTGACGGTTATATTGTCACCAACAACCATGTTGTACAGGAAGCCACCGATGTTACTGTTACGCTGAATGATAAACGTCAGTACAAGGCGAAGATCATCGCGACGGATCCGAGCACCGACCTGGCCCTGGTGAAAATTGACGAACAGGCATTGCCATTTTTAACATACGGGAATTCCGATGATGTTAAAATAGGAGAGTGGGTGCTTGCGGTGGGGAATCCATTCAACCTCACTTCCACGGTCACGGCCGGCATTGTAAGTGCCAAGGCCCGCGACATCAATATCCTTGGTTCCCAGGGAGCCATTGAATCATTCATTCAAACAGATGCTGCGGTTAATTCCGGCAACAGCGGCGGTGCCCTGGTAAACACGCGGGGTGAACTCATCGGGATCAATGCGGCGATAGCCTCCGGGAACGGATACTACACCGGATATAGTTTTGCAATCCCTGTGAACATCGTCAAAAAGGTAGTCGGCGATTTTATGAAATTCGGTAAAATACAGCGTGCATACCTCGGGGTGTATTACCGGGAAATAGATGATCAGTTTGCAAAGGAGAAGGGGTTTTCTGATCTCAGGGGCATATATGTAGACGATGTGGTTGAAGGCGGCCCGGCAGCGCAGGCAGGTGTAAAGAGCGGGGATGTCATCATCCGCATGGACAACAACCCTGTAAACGGGAAAGCTGAATTAATGGAACTAATCGGGCAGAAAAATCCGGATGATAAAATTTCGGTGGTGGTGAACCGTGAGGGCAAAGAGTATGAACTGTCCCTGACTTTGCAGAGCGAGGATTCAAAGATTGTTGCCGAAAAAGGAAATAAAATAACGATCCAGGGTGCTACTTTTGAGCCCCTTACAGCCAATGAGAAAGCCAGGCTGAACGTGGATTACGGCTTTAAAATTACCTCGCTGACCAACGGAAAACTTAAAAATGCCGGGATCTCTGCGGGATTTATTTTGTTATCGGTCGACCGCAAACCATTGCGTTCGATCCAGAACTTACAGGAAACGCTTACAAACCGCCAGGGTGGCGTCCTTATCGAAGGGCTTTACCCGAATGGTTTAAGGGCATATTATGGAATCGGATTATGAGACAACTAAAAATATCAAAATCAATAACCAACCGTGAAACCGCGTCTCTCGACAGGTACCTCTCCGACATTGCCAAAGAGGGGCTTATCTCTGCCGATGAGGAGGTTCACCTTGCGCAACGTATCAAACTTGGAGATCAGGCCGCATTAGAAAAGTTATGCAAAGCCAATCTCAGGTTTGTTGTTTCGGTTGCAAAGCAGTACCAGAACCAGGGGCTTTCACTGCCCGACCTCATCAATGAGGGAAATGTGGGATTGATCAAAGCCGCGAGAAGATTTGACGAAACCCGTGGTTTCAAGTTCATATCATATGCGGTTTGGTGGATTCGCCAATCAATATTGCAAGCCCTCGCCGAACAATCACGGATTGTGCGGTTGCCGCTGAACCAGGTTGGATCGCTCAGTAAAATGTCGAAGGCAAATATCAAACTGGAACAGCGCTTCGAAAGGCCGCCGTCTATATCAGAACTATCGGTTGAACTCGAAATGCCCGAGCACAAGGTTGCCGAAACCATACGGATGTCAACCCGAATGGTTTCCATGGATGCACCCATTGACCAGGACGAGGAGGTGAGGCTGGTGGATGTATTTGTCAATGATTCGCCGGGAACAGATGAAAACCTGATCAGGGAATCGCTGGCATTGGAGGTGCAACGGTCACTTTCGACGCTTGCAGAAAAGGAGCGGGAGATCATCAACATGTTTTATGGCATCGGGGTGCCGCACAGTTATACCCTCGATGAAATCGGCTCGGTGTTCGATCTTACCCGCGAAAGGGTTAGGCAAATCAAGGAAAAGGCGTTGCGAAGGCTCAAGCATTCGTCGCGGAGCAAGTTGCTGAAATCATACATGGGTTAAACGATATTAACAGGTTGTTGATAAATCTGGTTGAAAAAATCAACCCTCGTGTGATTGGTTTGAAATATTTTGTAATTTTGCCACCTGTTAAATGTTTATCAATAGATGATCCACCGTCGCAAAAGCAGTATGTTTCTTTTTGTCGCATTGCAGGCAATGGCTGTCGCCATCATCTGCCTGGGGTCGCTCATCAATTTCCATCAATACAAAATCTGGGGAAAACCCCTTATACCAAATTTCGTTGGTTACAAGCGTGACATCGAAAAATATTCCAAGACATTATCCTTTTCAAAACTGTCGGGAGATAAGCAGAATTTTTTGAAGGATAATAATTCGAAAGATTTTATTTACCCTGATGAATTCCACAGCCAGGTTTGCTGCTCCGGAATTTGTCTTTCCTGTGACCTTTATCAAGATCATCCGGCAACCAGCCGGGTTTCCTCCTGCGGCCTGCGCGGTCCGCCAATTTCCTGAATATTATAAGGTAATATGTAATTTGATGGTTCCTGAACTGAAACGTTCATAACCACCAATAACAGATTCCGGTATAACACCATCCGTGTTTGCCCAGTTACCTTGGCACCCCGTTACCCTGTTACCTTGTTACCCTGTCACCCTGTTACCTTGTTACCCTGTCACCCTGTTACCTTGTTACCCTGTCACCTAAAAACACTTAACCCCAAACCAAAATCATCGACATGAAAAACAATTCTACAATTTTGTCATTCAGCATATTCGTCCTGGTATTGTCTTTTTTCAGCTTCCGCACAACGGCTCAGAAAACCATGAGCACCGACTCGATTGTTATGTCGGCAGGTTACGCCAATGAAGTTTACTACAGCATGAGCAACGGTGTGGTGCAGACTTCACCGCGGGCTACGTGGGACATTGCTTTTCGCACGATGAAACGCAGTTCTTCCATCCTTACCAATGACGGCGCGGGAGTAAAACTGTATACCTATCCCCATTCTGACACAACGGGATGGGCCACCATCGACACTGCCGGTATCTCTGCATGGACAGCGATGTACAACGATCCCACCGATTGGGAAAACGGTGCATTTTCCCGCCATGCACAGGGACATCCCGATTATGGCTGGGCGAGGTATAATGATGTCACCCACAATCTCATTGGTGATTCTTTGTTTGTAATTAAACTGCGCGATGGAAGTTACAGGAAACTGTGGATCGTTAAAAAGCTTTCAGCCCTTGATATATACGTGTTCCGCTTTGCCAATATTGATGGAACCGGTGAACAGAATGTAAGCGAAGATATCAGTTCCCTCACCGCTGTTGATTTTTCAGGTTATTCCCTTCAAACCAATGCCCGCGTTGCATTCGAACCTTTAAAGAGCAGCTGGGATATCCTCTTCACAAAGTATGTGTCAGTTCAGCCTGACGGGTCGCCATACCCGGTTGTAGGCGTGCTTTCAAACGACAGTGTCAAGGTAAAGTATTTTCACCCGGTCCCGTTGACCTACAGCGATTTTGGTGCAGGTAAATGGGATTCAACACGTTCACCGATTGGCTGGAACTGGAAAAAATTTGACATGATCTCTTTTGTCTATGTTGTTCCCGATACCAATGTCTATTTTGTAAAGCCCGTGAATGGAGATATTTACAAACTATACTTTACAGCCTTTGCCGGAACATCCACAGGTGTTGTAAAATTCAGTCATGAGAAAGCCGCCAGCGCAGGCATGAATGATCCGCAGGCGAATGAAATAAAATTATCCGTATACCCGAATCCTGCCAATACCAGGATCAACATCACAATGACCGGTAAAACCGGTGAAGACCTTTTGATTACTCTTACAGATCTGACAGGCCGACAACTCCGTGCAGATCATCCGGGGGCAATGACTGCCGGGCGTAGTGCTTATTCAATGGATGTAACCGGGGTGCAACCCGGCGTTTATTTTGTAACCGTTTCCGATGCAGCAACGAAAGCGGTGATCAAAGTACTTATATCCCGGTAAGCATGATTTTACGCCCGTACAGTCTCCTTTTCGGACTATTCAGTCTTTTGGCCGTGACCGCTGGTTACGGCCAAAAGGCTTTTATAAAGGTCTTTGATCAGAAGAGCCATGAACCTGTTGCTTTCGCACATGTCTGCTTTGAGGGCCTGAAATCGGGTTCCCCAAAATACGGCCTTACTTCCATTGAAGGAACTGTAGCCAGTGAGATTAAAGAAATTTCGAAGATCGCTGTCAGCTATATGGGATACAAAACTTACACCGACACGATCAATCCCGGGCAGAACCTGGATGTTCAGCTGGTGCCAGTGGTGCTGAACATGGACGAAGTGGTGGTTACCGGGCAGTACCGGCCCGAACGCGCAGACAAATCCATTTATAAGATTGAGGTCATCAATTCACGGCAGATCGAACAGAAGGCAGCCAATAACATGGCCGATCTCCTTAAGGATCAGTCAAACATGAGTGTAACACAGGATGGTGTTCTTGGTACAAGCCTGAGGATGATGGGCATGTCGGGGGCCAATGTGAAATTTCTCCAGGATGGCGTACCATTGATTGGCCGCATGAACGGTAACTTTGACCTGAACCAGATCAACCTGAGCAATACCGATCATGTTGAAGTGATCGAGGGACCGATGTCGGTGATATACGGAAGCAATGCTCTGGCGGGTGTCATCAATATAATCACAAAGGAAAACAGGTCATCACTGCTAAATGCCACAGCCAGCGCCTATACTGAATCAGTCGGGGTTTTTAATTTTGATGGATCCGTTTCATTTAACAAGAAAAAGCACGGCTTTTCACTGGACGGCGGACGAAATTTTTTCGGAGGTTTCCAGGCGCCGGGTGATGATTCACGCGACCTAACCTTCAAACCGCGCCGCCAGTACTTTTTTGACGGCTATTATATCTTTTCAACCGATAAACTTAAGCTGAAATTTGCAGGCGATTATTTTAACGAGTTGCTGCTTGACAAGGGACCGTTGCTCGGGCCGTATTATGAGACCGCTTTTGACAACCATTTTACAACCATCCGCTATTCGGGACGTGCGGATGCTTCGATCACGCTGCCTGCAAAGCATTTTATCAACCTGCTGGCTTCCGTGTCCATGTACGACCGCATCAGGGAGACTTACTTCAAAGACCTTACAACGCTGACGGAATACCCGGTGAAGCAATCCTGGGCGCAGGATACGACCGTGATCCAGTCGGTTGTTGCACGCGGAACCTTTGCAAAAAGCAATCCTGACAAGAAATTTAATTACCAGACAGGTTTTGACATCAACGATGAAACCGGCACCGGGAAAAAGATCGACGGCAGCCGGCAGGAGATCGGGGATTATGCGGCATTCTTTTCGGTTACGTACAATCCGGTCAGCGTGCTATCCATCCAGCCGGGAATCAGGTTCATCTACAATACAAAATACGATGCCCCGGTGGTGTATGCGCTGAGTGCAAAGTGGACCATCATTGACGGACTGAACATGCGATTTTCTTATTCCAGGGGGTTCCGCACTCCGGATATAAAAGAACTCTACCTTGTTTTTGTGGATGTCAATCATAATGTGCGCGGCAATCCTGATCTGCAGGCGGAAAAATCGAATAATTTCAACCTGAATCTGAATTTTGCAAAGGAAGAACAGAAGGTTGCCTGGTCCTACGACCTAAGCGCTTTTTATAATTTCATCCAGAATAAAATCGAACTTGCCCAAACCGGGGGAAATCTTGAATACCGTTACGAGAACGTCAGCCGTTACAAAACGGCCGGGCTGAATGGCAGCATCTCCTATTCCTTATATCCTTCCTTCAAAATGCAGCTGGGTTTTTCCGAAACCGGAGTTACCGGAAGCCCGGTAGAGGGCGTTCCATACGAAACATTTAAATGGTCGCCGGAAGTTACTTTCAGCCCGTCGTACCGCTTCATCAAGCAGGATCTGACATTATCCCTGTATTATAAATATTCCGGCGCAGCACCCCAGTTGGTGTTTGATGAGAAACAGATCCGGTGGCAGTGGGTGGATCCTTACAATATGATGGACTTTACTGCCAGTAAAGGTTTCTGGAATAACCGGGTGCGGTTGTCGACCGGGGTGAAAAACATTTTCAATACTACGATCGTGCCCACCACCGGAAGCCAGGGAGGAGCCCATTCGGGCGGCAGCGGGAACAACATCGCATGGGGAAGGTCTGTATTCCTGAAATTAACTTTTCAATTCAATAAATACAAATGATAAAGACGGCGCCGGTTCTGCTCATCATTGTGCTCGCACTTTCACTCCAGTCCTGTTTCAAAAAGGATGAGATGGTTACGCCGCATCCAAGGGGTGATGTAAAGACCGACACCATACCCATGACGGAAAACTACCTTCACCAGGTTTATTTCAGCCTGGATTCCGGGAAGATTGTCTCCACAAATGTGAAAACAACTTTTGACCTTGGTTTTGAATGCAGCGAAACAGGTTGGCGTGTGATTCTGAATACCAGTGATTTCGTGAGGGTTGCCGATCTCGGAGATGTCCCGTTCGGGCAGGCTTACGACACGACCGGGTTGAAAATGCGGTTTGATAAATCGGACGGCAATCCCGATTCAAACGCGATCGGGCAGTGGTATAAGATTTCGGGGAATGACACAATTTCGAACAACCACGTTTATGCACTCAGCCGCGGTCTCGATGAACTGGGGAATCCGCTTGGGCTGTGCCAGGTGATTTTTGACAGTCTTAAGAACAATACCTATTATTTCAGGTATGCGCCCCTGAAGGGTGGATCCGGAACGGCCGGCACAGTCGCCAAAAATGCTGATGTCAACTATTTGTTTTTCAGTCTTAAAACAGGAACAGTTTTGCCCGTAGAACCATCCAGGCAGCGCTACGATCTGCTGTTTTCGCAATATACCACCCTGCTCTACACAGACCAGGGAATACCCTATCCGTATCTTGTTACGGGTGTTCTTTTAAATCGTTTCCAGGTTCAAATGGTTGTTGATTCGACGGTTGATTTCACGGCGATCACCCGTGAACTGGCAATTTCGAAGGTGTATTCCGGCGTGCTCGACGGTATTGGCTACGATTGGAAATTCTACAGTTTCAGTTCAGGGGTTTATACCATCCGGCCAAAGGTCAATTATATCGTAAAGAGTGTTTCAGGGTTCTATTTTAAACTGAGGTTTGTGGCCTTTTATAACAAGGATGGCCTGAAGGGATACCCGGTGATAGAATACCAGATGCTTTAGTATGATCCTCAGATTTCCTGCACACAGGTTGTTTATTGCAGAGTGAACCTTTTGACTGACATAAGGCAAAGTATTTTTATCTTCGCAGTATGAGAACGGTTACTAAAAAATATTCGAACGGAGAGGTAACGGTAGTCTGGAAATCCGGAGAGTGCATCCATTCCCGGATTTGCATTGAAAAAGCGACCGGTTTGCCTGAAGTGTTCAATCCCCGGGAGGTACCATGGATCAACATGGAAGGTGCCGGAACCAAACGAATTATTGAAACGGTTAAAAAATGCCCGACAAAGGCATTGAGTTACTTCATGAATCATGAAGTAGAGGCATCGGTGGAAAATGAACAAAAGGGAGGAAGCGTAAGTCCAGCCGAAACGGTCATCCAGGTTATGAAAAACGGACCGATACTGGTTTATGGGGACCTGGTGGTGAAAAACCCTGACGGGACCGAAACCAGGAAGAGCAAGGTGACGGCTTTTTGCCGCTGCGGCGCCTCCAAAACCAACCCTTATTGCGATGGAAGTCACTACGATGTGAACTTTGCCGGATAGTATCCGGATCGGATTTCACACAATCTCTCCTCGCTAATTCTTTTCCCATAATCCAACCGAAGCAACCACCCCAAGTGTTATGCCCCATCCCGGGTTTCTGACTCCCATTTCCTTTAACCGGCTCAGATGATCGAAGTATTTAGTGTTGGTCAGGTTGCTGCCTGAGATGAAAAGGGTCCATACTTGTCGGGCAACACGCAGCCTGGTTCCGATTGATGCATCGAGCAGGAAATACCCCGGGGTTGTTGTCTCAAAAGTATTTCCGATTTCATCGTGTGACTATTTCCGGTAGAGTGCGATGGAAATCACAGGATGAAAAACCGGCCTGAATTTCCGGAATAATTTATATCGATATGTAGTTGATAAGCTGTAAATTTGATTTTTCTTGTGAAGCCGATATCTTGATGAAGGGATTCTAAGTAGCAATATCTTTAATTCCAGACCATGAAACGATTGTCAATCCTGTTGCTTCTGATTGTGATCACCTCCGCAACCGTCATGTCACAACCTTTTCGTAAGCCGAAACATGTACTTCTTATCAGGAACCTTCGCACCTGTAAAATATTGAAGGTTACCGAAAATTCGGATGTGTCGGTGAAGTCGTCCGCAGGCAGGGAGATTTCAGGACGCGTCAAACGTGTAAGCGGTGATACAGTTTTTTTCAGGGACACCTTTATCCGGACCCGTGAAATTCAAACCATTGCCTTTAACCACATGCAACAGATTCCGTCATTCCAGGAAAGGAATCCCGGTGGCACCCATAACCGCCGTTATGAATATTCAGCAGGCTCACCCGATTACCAGCTCGTATGTCCTCCAGACAGTGTTTATGAAAACCAATGGACCTACACCATCTATTTTAAAAAGCTGAGTTATGAAACAAAGACGGCCCATCAGAAAACGATGAATCCGTTGCATGAAACACGGAATCCCCTCGGAGAGAAGGTTAAAACGGATACAGCATTCATGCCCGGCGATACGGGGAACCTCCTGAATAATGACATGGTTCGCCCATCGGGAAGGGCTAAAATGCAGTATTATAAGAATTTTCTGAAATGGAATATGACCAAACTGGCCCACCTGGAGATCGCATTTTCCTATGAGCGGCTGATTGCGGCAAATTTAACCTGGGAGACGGAACTCAGTGCCATCTTCGGAGTACAGTCTGCCGATGCATACTATACCATTTCTATGCCCCTTTACAACTACAACGGATTTTCCGTTACCACTTACCCCAAGTATTATATCACCCGTTCTACGATGTACCTTGGGGTCGTGTTCATGTACCGGTATTTGTGGGCAAACGAAATTCGTTCGGCATGGCCTGGCAACCATGATAACGGGGTTCTGCAGGACCAGTACCGCAATGACTTTGGCCTGAGCCTGCGGATCGGGACGATGAAGCGCTATGGGAATTTTGTGGTCGACTTTTATTTCGGAGGCGGGATCAAGGTCATCATGCTTCATCAGCTGGCTTACGGTAACTACCTTTACCACGACAGCGGCCAGACGCACTGGTACAATGATGATCATTCACCCATCGTTTCAGACCAGGTACTTCTCGGGCCGGTGATCAATGCCGGGATAAAGATCGGAGTGGCGTTTTAAAAACACAAAAAATTTAAACAGTTACATTGGCATTTAATCCACATTTCTTTAATTTAACCGAAACCCCATGAATAAATATTTTTATATCACAGATAATTCCGGCCTTATCCGGAGCAGATCGAACTCATGGCCTGGCAGTATCAATCTGACCGTTATGAGTGTAAGGGATATGGTTACACAGGTGCTCGAAAACCTTGGCCCCGGCGACCGCATTGCACACATGCTGATCACAGGCGCAGGAAATGCCGGGTTCCAGAGCCTGGGGCCGGGTTCTGCGCATGATCACTCCGGTGAACGCTCCTTACAGGTTGGAAATGACGGGCGTATCCTGTCACCTGCGGACCAGTATATTTCCGGGTTGAACCGGAAGTTTGTCTCCGGTGGATTTTTGACGTTGGGAGGCGAAGGGGTCGGGCGGGATCCGCGTTTGCTTCAGCAGATGTCCATGCTGCTCAGCGGAATTAATGTACAGGCAGGAGTCCGGAATATGATTCCCCTTCAGCCGGGCGACCAGGTGGAGGTTGTGAGGTGTTCAAATATCAGCATATTCAGGGGAACGGCGATCTGGTAGGGAAAATACTACTTCAGATAAGGTGAAAGTTTTTGATACAGTTCCTCTTTATCGATGGGGGATTTGCTGATCCGCCCGTTCATCGAAGATGTACTGATTTTCTTTGTGTCAGGGCTTGTGGTGAATGCAAAGATTGGCAGATCACGGAAATAGGTTCCTTCAATTGACCTTATTGCACACGTCGTGTCGTAGCCGTCGAGTTCCGGCATCATGATGTCCATCAGAACAGCATCATAAACGTTTTCGGACACCATTTGAAGGGCTATTTTTCCGTTCTCAGCAGTGTGCGCTGAAGCCTGGTAATGATTAAAAATCCGGGAGACAATGCGTTGAATGATTTCATTGTCTTCAACAACCAAAACACGCAGTCCCTTCAGTGTCTTAACTTCGGATCCGTTCATAACAGCTCGAGTGAACATATGATCCGGCAAAAATCATTCCATTGATGATAACAGAACGTAACATGATGATATGGAGTATGTTGTGTTCTGTCAGATGCTACAGGATTTCTCAATCCGGGAATTATTTTTCCGATATAGGAAAACCTGCAGGATTGTTTTTTCAGCACAGTTCGCCACCGGGGAAGGCCTTAATCAAATGTGATCAGATTGGCTGTGTCCTCCCATTGTAAACCTAACAGAAAAGTTGATGAAATTATAATTCTGTCGAATAATTAGGATGTATCCTTTTGTTTGTTGTATTTTTAGCAGCGCATTAACCATGAAAAATACAATCAGGATTGTTCTTGTTATTTGTTTGCTGTTAGGTTTTACCCCCATGCAGTCGCAGGTGATGGTTTCACCTGTCGCCAAACCGGTTTCGCTGGTTATTTGCGGCGATGACGGTCCATTTGCATTGCTGGTCGCAAACACCACCGGAGGGACCATGAGCGGGGCAGTCCTGACCCTGAATCTAGCCCCCTCGGTTATATATACGCCAGGATCAGTTATTGGAGCCACTGAATTCAACATCACCAACCTGAACCAGCCTGTTTTCCAGTTACCCGGAATCCTGAACAATACCGCCCACACGGTTGAATACCGGGCGAAACTTATCTGCGGGTACACCAACACGGTCAGTTTTGTGTATGTCGTCAATTATAACAGTGCAAACTATTCCGGTACCGACCCGCCTCTTCAGAATTATTATTTTCCGTCGCCTGTCATTACCAGCATCACAAACAATTCGGCTGTAATACCGGTGAATTCCACAGTAACCCGAAACATCACCATTGTTCAGCAGGGGTTGAATGCCAGCCTTGACACAATGTACCTGCTCGATCAGCATACATCGGACATCCAGGTGCTATCATGCAGTATGGGGACACTACACGCTTTTATTGGTCCGGGTCCGCTGGCAGTTGATACCATCATCCTGACCGGGAGTGACTTCCCGGGTGGCAATGGAAGGTTTGATGCAGGAGAATCGGTCGTCGTAGGTGAAACAGTCAAACTGACAGGTTGTACCAACGGGCAGTCAACCCTGAAAGCTGCCTGGGGGTGTTACGGGCAGATATGTAATTTTTACTCTGCGTTTCCTTCAGTTTCGCCGGCGACGGGAAGTCCGGCTATTTCCCTGGCCTTTACGGCGAACCGACGCAGCTGGGGATTCATTGACAATTCCGGTTTCGTTGAATATACAGTAACCAATAGCGGGACCGGTAGCGGTGGTACTGCATATAACCTCAATCTCCTGGCAGGATTTTCGTCAGGAGGGACCACATATTACCCAAATAGCAACTGGATTAACAAAATCGACTCATTTTCGGTAAACGGCAATTATCTGCTGGCAGGATATAATTTTGGAGCTGGCGCTGCAAACGGACAATACTCATTTTATTCACTGCTGAGCTATACCTTCGATCCTGACGGACCTGGCGCAGGGCTTGAGGACAGCGACGGCGACGGGTTCTTTGACGATCTCCCGGCTGGCAAATCGTTTACGGTTAAAACGCATACATACTATAGCTGGACGCAGGCGGTTGGAACAATTCCCACAGGCAAGACCTGCGGCCAGGGATGGACCAACTCCGCCTGGCAGGGGTTCAGGTACGGGTATGCCTTTAAAAACCAATGCAACATTTCTTCCGGTGTGAACTGGATTCCGAACAGCAGCCTGAACCAGTTCATGACCTATAATACCACTACGGTTCAAACCACGATCCCGCCAGACCTGTTTGATCTCACCCCGGTATGGTTTGAACAGACAGTCACCACAACCACGTCATTCAACACAGAAAGTTGCCCGTCCGATTCCATTGTTTATAAAGTGGTACTGCCTCCGGGTGTCATCATTGCTACAGGGAACACTGCAACTTTTAAGGGAGTAAGCATGGGCAGTCCTGTTATTTCGGGAGACAGCGCACTTTATTACCTCGACAGAAGCCGGATTTTAAGCGGCGGACTGTTCCGTGTGCCCGTAGTTGTGAAGTGTGCACTGCCACATGCGTCCGTAGCCAGCATTCATGCAGATTTGAAATTCTGGTGTGACAAGAAAAATTATCCGGACAGGTATTTTACCTATTGGTGTGGTGATTCCCCGCTTTTCGGTATCCAATGCCCCGTTACAAATTGTCCTGACCCGTCAATCTCAGTTTTTAACATTCAGCGGACAACACTTGGATGGACCAACGATCGTTGTACGACACGTATTGCCCCTTCCACTGCAGGGATCAGGCTTGATCATGCCATGTCGAAGGATACAATAAGAATTGCCGCTGCAGGACGGTTGCACGGGAACATCGACAGCCTGTTTTATAGAATGAAGCACAATGCGATCGGGGGCGCCTGGGGGAACCAGTTGTTTTTTGATTACCTCGCGGATACCCTCCGTTTTTATAATTCTGAAACTGCCACCTGGTTCACCTGTACCAATTTATCCCCGCAAATCACAAACGGGGCAACTTCCGGCATTACAACCTATTTCGGTAATCTCACAAATCCGGGCGGGTGCCTGGCCGGTGTTTCCTTCACTTCCGGTGACTCCATGTCCTACACCATCTACGGAAGAGTCAAGAACATTGCCCAAATGGAATGGCGGGTTGTACCCGTGCTTAGATCCGATTTTCACTGGAAAAATCAAGGTTCTGATGCCTTATGCAATGACCTGGGCGCATCCATGACGGTTCTCGGCAGTAATTTTCCACTTGTCACCGGTACCAATTACCAGCAAATTGTTATTTCCGGTTGTGATCCATTTCAGTATGACGGCATGGTATACAGAACCCTGGACGCATGCGGAGGCGACAATGGTTTCCCGGGTGAAGTACGCCCGTTCTGTCTCATCGACACCATCACCTTCACTTTACCGGAGGGATTTGTTTACCAGGCTGGGAGTGCCATCCATTCATATTATCTCGATAACGGCAGCTATAAAACTGAAAGTGTAGCTGATCCGGTGATAACCATGGGGCCGGCAGGAACCAGTCTCAAGTTCATCAGGACGCCGGCATGGGGTTATCCGGATTATTACGATTGTTCCAACGACCACGACCGCATCCGTTTCAACGCAACGCCTTCCTGCAAAGTGTCCGGAAATTATTCATACGGAATGGTTGCGAGGGGCCGGTATCAGTTTTATGCCGATCGCCAGGGAGTCTACAACTCAAGTACTTCAAATGTACCGGTGACCTATACCACGCCACTGGTAGCTTTTAACAAACTCATCGGCACTGCCGAGGGAAGGCAGGATACTGTCGTATGGCAGGTCAGCCTCTGCAATTCCCGCACCTTCGCCTCCGGCAACAACTGGCTTGGCTTTGAGAGTTCATCCCTGGGAATCAATATCGTATCGGTCAGGGAGGTCACAAATCCTTCTATACCGGTCAGCTTTCCTTTAAACAATTACGGTCCCGGGAAGAGATGGGTTCAGCTGGGTGCGCTGACCGGCAGCCAGTGCAGGTATTTTGAGGTCCGGGCAACCTATACCGTATGCAATTACGACAGCGTGCTGGTGCGGCATGGGTACAATTGTGCCGGTTACCCGGTAAATCCTGAGCTTGGATATCCGCCATCGGCATATGGTTGCACGCAAAATACCTCATTCCTTTACCTGGATCCCAAATCGATAGGTCTGAACGTTGCCGTTACGTCACCTGCAAATCCGGTTAATCTTTGCGATACGCTCAACTACGAGGTGGAAGTAACAAACTCGCAACTTGCCAGTGGATACGATGTGCAGCTTACGGCTGCAGTACCCGCTGGTCTCATGATTATACCCGGATTTTCGGAAATAAAATTTCCCTATTCAACCGGGAACTGGACAGGCATTTTCAATCCTGCCAATATTCCACCCGGCAGTAATAAATGGGTGTTTGACATTTCTGCCGATCCCAATGGGGTCGCAGTGCTGAAAGGGGTTGACAGTATTCCGAAAAACGGATACAAAGTCAGGTTCAGGGTGCTCACCAATTGTGATTTTACATCCGGGAAGATGTTGAAAATCACTGGCACTGCATCGAATGCCTGCGGAAATGCCGCATCCCGGACCTCATACTCATTGCCTGTCATAATTTATGGTTTGCCAACCAATGTCAGTCTTTATGTGATCAGCACGCAGATGCCAGGCGTCCTTCCAACGTGCAGTGACAGTTCCCTGATGAAGATCAAGGTAATCAACCTTGGACCGAATGCAGTTTCGAGTATCGAAAAAATCGGCGTCAATCTTGACGATGCATTCGATTATTCAGCGAATTCACTGGCAGGAATTCACAATGGGCCCACGGGAATTTCAAGCAATACATCCATCGGCGGGATCAGGTATGTCAATTTTGCGATCCAGCCAAACCTGGCCATCAATGATTCGATCGTGTTTACCTTCAAAATAAATGATATAGACCCGGGAAGCCTGCGTTGCGACACGATTCCGGTCGAGACGACAACCCTGCTTGTGGCCCAGGTTTCCTGCAGCACAGAACCGGCCGGGAATTGCTTTATCCAGTCGGTCACCACTTCCGCGGTAAGTAATATTCCGGTGTTAAAGGATCATGCGGTGCTTGGATCATATTCTGCCCGGAGCATCCCGGCAGGCACTACAGGCGAGATGGTAACGATACAATACCATGTTAAGAATGCCGGTTCCGTAAACTTCAACAGTGACGCACTGACTGCCGTATTTGTTCATGATGCCAACATGAACGGCATCCCCGATGATGCAGGTGTTGATTCCCTCTTCAGCCAGGTTACACTGGTTTCAGCATTACTGCCTGGGGACAGCATTGCGATAACGGCCACATTCCCGGTTCCTGCGGATAAAGTTTGCAATATGCTGATTGCATTAAGGCTGGGTGAAAATCCGTGTTTGTGCGGCGATGCAATACGACCGGTGACCAT
Organism: bacterium; assembly: GCA_037141055.1. Lineage (GTDB taxonomy): Bacteria > Bacteroidota > Bacteroidia > Bacteroidales > FEN-979 > CAIVAT01. The sequence goes on from JBAXDH010000026.1 coordinate 35,878, forward strand.
GATCAGGAACCTCAATGCGGGACCGGATAAGTTAACCTGTGCAAATACCCCTGTGCAATTGGGTGGTCCCCCGACCATATCCTATTCATATACATGGATACCTTCGACATACCTGAACTCTTCCGTTGCTGCCGATCCAACTTTTGATTATACCGGAACAGTGGGGACACCAACGAGCTTCAATTATATTTTACAAACCACCCGCCCGGGAGATTGCATTTCCAGGGACACCGTGGTGGTTTCAGTTTACCCGGCAGCATTTTCGGCTGCGGGCAACGACACGGTTGTTTGCCCCTTAAGTGCATTTACCCTGGCAGGTTCCTCCGCAACCTATTCAACATCGGTACTTTGGGTAACCAGCGGCAACGGAGTGTTTGATAATGTGTCGCTTCTTCATCCTGCATACACACCGGGAGGAAATGACATAGCCATGGGTTCCGTCATCCTGACACTTACAGCCCTGGGTCCCTGTGGATCAATGAATGACCAGGTTGCAATCTCTTTCAGTGCGATGCCTGCAGTAACGAATTTGCCAACTGCCAGCGTTGTGTGTTCGGCTACATCACCCATGATACTCATTACAGGCAATCTGCCCGGGATCACATTTGCATGGACTGCGGCCGGGAGTTCCGGGAATGTTTCCGGCTTTGGCCCGGGCAACGGGAGCCTGATCGATCAAATGCTCGTGAACACAGGCTACCCGGATGAGACCGTGAGCTACACGATTACACCCTCCTTGGGCGGCTGCATCGGATATGCCTTCGGATACCAGGTTGTGGTGCATCCTGTTTCCGACGTATTTTTCACACCGGTATCGCAAATGATTTGTTCCGGGCAAATCACCGGGATCAGCCTGGGATCGCATGTAAGCGGAACAACTTTCACCTGGACTGCTGCACCCGGGTCAGCAGCGATTTCCGGCTATTCCAACGGCAACGGCAACCTGATTTCCCAGGTATTATTCAATTCTGGAACTGCCACAGACAGCGTTATTTACACTGTGACACCTGTCTCCTCCGGTTGTCAGTCCGGCGTGCCCCGGTCCGTTGTGGTAAAGGTAAAGCCAGCCCCGGCTATCACAAATTCTGTCACCGGTTATACACAATGTTCATCTGTAAATACTGGCATCAGCCTTCAGTCCAATTTCCCGCTGACGACTTATACCTGGACGGCAACCGGCAGTTCACCGAATGTTTCCGGCTTCAGCAGCGGGAGCGGACCGGCCATCGTACAACTCCTCA
>JBAXDH010000027.1:0-36531 GCA_037141055.1 bacterium
TCGTTACTATAGTTTCAGTAAATTTACCCACTCAGATTGGCAAAGTGCCAAAATTTTTTTACGATTAAGGAAAATATTTACGATTGGACGATTAACAAAAGAATTGACGATTGGACGATTTAAAAAAACATTTACGATTGGACGATTTACGATTGCAGATTGAAATGTTTGATTTACGATTTACGATTGAGAGCTGCTAATCGTCACTCGTCACTCGTTAAATTCATTCGTCAATCGTCAATCGTCCAATCGTCAATAAAATTAATCTGCAATCGTAAATCGTCCAATCGTAAATTATTCCTTGTTATTGGGTCTAATCTTCAAACTGCGGCTGGTCTCCCGTCCATACCCCTTGATGAGGATACTGTCGGAGGTCAGTGTCACCACCGCAAAAGCGTTGATGTCTGTGTCGACCATCCCCTTGAAATTTACAAGGTGAAGCCCTTCTTTCACTCTATAGCTACCGGAATGAAAGTGCCCGTTGAAATAAGCTTTCACGCATGAATACCGAATCAATAAACTGAGCATCTCCCTGTTGTTAAAAAGGTTGTGGTCAGGTTTCGAATCCAGCGGAAAGTGGCAGATGACAACAACATTCCTGCTGGATTTTTCCGATTCTTTCAGCTGCGCTTCCAGCCAGGTCATCTGGGTGCTGCCAACCCCGCCATTCCAGTACATACCATTCAGATGCAGGCCTACAAACTGATTATAAACCATATCGTTCCGCTCTTGTTTTGTCTGTTTATCCTGCGGTGCAACCCAACTCAGATCATCACCGTTAAGTACGATAAATCGCCAGTTGGACAGGTCGACTACATAATAAGTCTCATTCATGCCAATCTTGTCCAGCACCAAAGGTTTGTATTTACTGTCAATCATGTAGTCGTGATTTCCGAGTACCATATGGAAGGGCGCGCGGAATTGCTTAAACCGGGGAACAATACTGTCGAAGCTGTAGAAATCGCGATCAATCATATCACCCAGATGGAAAACTGCATCGAGCGGTTGTGCATTCAGCACCCTGATACAGCTGTCAAGCTTGGGCAGGGAGAGTTTGTAGTTGCGAGACTCGTCTGGTGAACAATTGCAGTACTGGCAATCGGTAAAAACACCCACCCTTACAGGTTTGTTATTCTGCCCGGCCAGTTGCGCTACCATTGTCATCTGGAATATGAGAATTACCGATGTTAGAACAAGTGCATTCATACGATCGATGGATTAACAGGTTTTTATCAAAAGTAAAAAAATACCCATTATTAGGTATGATAAATTCAACTTTTATGGATTTTTCGTTTTCTTTTTCTTTTATATTTGCCTGTTGTTAATGAAATAGCAGGTACCAGTTTTTCACCTTATCTTCAGAAAATGAATCGACGATTTACTTTCTTGACCCTTATCTTTTTCTCTGCCACGTTGCTGTTGTCCGCACAGGAGCCAGCGGCAAAGGATACCTTCGACATTACCCGGCACACGATGGAGTTCCCCCATCCATATAAAAAATTTGGCTTTAAGATTTCTGCCGGTCTTTCTTTCGTCAAACCTCCGAAGGATCTGCTGGAGAACTCCTACCAGGCTCCCCTGGTCAACTTTCACATGATTTTCGGTCTTCCCTGGAATTTGTCGCTGGAGTCAAATCTTACAACATTAATCGTCTCGAATCAACTTACACTGGGTCCACGGTTCAGTTACCTGTACAAGAACTTCGGTGTAAAGGCAGGATGGGATGTTGGATTTGTTTATGGCCAGCTCAGGCAGGGCGGGTTTGATAACAGCCTGCAGGCATGGATTCATTACCCGAACCTCTCGGTAGGTTATAAACTGAAGAAAATGGCGTTTACTTTAAAGGGCGAGATGGTTATTGTTACAAAATCAACCTCAAAATCAGGGGAAAACGAAATTAATCAATCCAGGAATTTCATCAACGGAGGTACGCTCGCTTTCTATATCGAGCAGCGCATTCATAAAAACAAGGTCCTGGTCATCGGGATCAAAGACAACTATGAAAAGTTTTACTGGCCCACCTGGATGATCTATACAACTTTTAACCGGTATTATCATATTCCCGAACTTTATTTTAGCTGGATACTATGAAAATTAAAATTTTATATTTAGCAGGACTTGTTGCATTCCTGCTTGGATGCAATAAGGATACTGTCGTTCCTGTTCCATCGCCCGGTTCGGCATTCATAAAGGAAACAAACCCTTTAAAGAAGGAATCAAAACTGCTGATGGAAGGAATCTATCGTGTCACATCGGGCTCCGAGAAGTTTGGCGAATACATCGTCCTGAAATGGAACCACAAAGGGGTTTTGCTTACCTGCAACAATGGTTTACATTTCATCATGCAGGCAGGGCATCTTGATTCAGTGGTTTTTGTGCAGGGATACTGGCGCGATGGTTACAGTGATGCCACCGGACTTTGTAATATGTATGTCTCGAAATCCGAGGGAGGTACCGAAGTGTTATCTGGACAACAGGCCCAGAAACTCATCATCCGTGGTGCCTACGGAATCAGCAATGGCATTCCAGACCAGGTATTGACCCTTGAATACCTCCGGCCTTTTTCGGATAAAGTAAAAAACAGCAACTTTTATATTCTCTCCCATCGATGCGGCGGACGCAATTCAGACAGGCTCCCGGTATCCGAGAACAGTATCGCCATGGTAAGATTTACCGAACAACTTGGCACGACCGGCATCGAATGTGATCCGCGGATATCCAGCGACGGGGTGGTGTTCATTTATCATGATGCGGACATCAATACCCGGCTCACGCAAAAAGGGCCCCTCTCGGGTGACGTAGCAGCATACACCTGGAAGCAATTGTCAACGTTCGTGACGCTCATTCATGGGGAGAAAATCCCCACACTTGAGGAAATGCTCACCTTTGCCATTGACAGCACGGAACTACGCTTTGTATATCTTGACATGAAAAGTGCAGAAGCCGTGCCGGTTGTCATTCCTATTCAGAAGAGAGCCATGGAACATGCAGCGGTTAAAGGGCGGGACATCCTGATTGTCATGGGAATCCCGACAACAGATGTATTCAATGCCTTACTGGCCTACCCCGATTATCAGAATGTACCTTCTTTATGCGAACTTTCAATAGATGAATTTAAACAGGCAAATTCAGTAGTATGGGCTCCTAGATGGACCCTGGGTACGCAGAACGACCTCGTTCAGCAGGTGCATGATTTGAATCCGAAAAATCTTGCGGTGTGCTGGACAATCGACTCCCCCAACTGGGTTGATACCTACATCCGTGAAGGTCATTTTGACGGGTTACTTACAAATTTTCCATACGTGGAAGCATATTATCATTACATTCAGGAATAGCGATATGGGCAGAAAAATATTATTCACACTGATACTGGCCTGTTTTACCCTGGCAGTTTCAGCACAGCAAAAAGACACCGCTAAGGTTCGCCTGAACCATTATACCCTCACCATAGGGGCTGGCTGGACCCACTACATAAACAACCTGGAGAACTACGACAACAATATCCGGCAGGATTTTGCAGGTGTCTCTTTCAAATTCTTCTGGGAACCGGAATACAGGTTAAGCCTGGGTCTTGAGTCTGGCTATTATGAACTGTTTAAGGTAACAGGTACTTTACCTGATAATACTGCCGTGGAAGTAAACCGTGTGGTGGTGCCACTGCTTCTCCTGGTGAGAATGAGGATCGTCGACAATGTATACCTCGGTGCCGGGGTGGGAATGGCCTTGCTTACCAATAAAACATCAGGGGGCGATCAGAAAATAGTCACTAAAACAACTTCGCTGTCTAATTTTGAACTTTCAGGAGCCTATATCTACCCGCTTAACAAACACATGCTCGTGGGTGGAGAAATGAAAATGTTTAGTTTCGGAAGCTACTCCGATTACATGTTTTCCATCCAGGCAACGTTCGCCTTTAAACTTTAACCTGCAAGACCAATATTTTCTTTAACTTGGCTTCAATTTTGAAGACCCATGTACCCATGAAACAGAATTTACTGGTTTATTTGCTGATATGTGTTTGGTTGCAATGCCTTCAATCTGCAACCTATGCTGCAAATGACAGCGTTCACAGGCAAACTGCACCTTCACTTGATTCGTTGTCTAAAGATGTTCAGAGTGCCTCAGTAGCTCCATTCGGTACTGAGATTTTCAGAATGTATGCCGCCATTGGTCCGTTTAGTCCTGCGAAACGGGCCAGGTTAACAGAACAACAAATTAAAATAATTGCTTCAATCCCATTTTACCATACTGATTCAATCAAAATATTCAAAAGTGATATCGCTTATGCGATCATGTATGAAGAATCAATTATTAATTCCATTTTTGAGGAAGATGCCAGGGCCGAAGGATTAACAAGAGAAGAAGTTGCCAGGAATCGTGAAGTGAAAATAATCACCGCGATCCAACAACATCGTCACTTGAAAAATTTTGGCGAAATTCTTAAAAACGCTGGTTTCTCCGTGGGGATACTGGTCCTGTATATCATATTCATCATTCTGCTTAACAGGTTATTCCGAATGCTGTCAAAGAGAATGACAGGGTGGCAGAGCCGTATCATGAAACTCCTGCGCCTCAAAGAGTATGAGTTCTTCAACCGTCAGCGGCAACTGTCATTCCTGCTCATATCATTAAATATTCTCAGGTGGGTGATTATCCTCCTGCTGTTGATGGTTACCTTCATTTTTATATTTTACCTGCTGCCCTGGACAAAAGAAATCAGCATCAGGATTCTTGAAGCCGTAATCAATCCTTTGCGAAACATACTTCAAAGTTTTTGGCAATACCTGCCAAACCTGGTCACAATATTGGTTATTTTATTTGTCACCCGACTCATCATCCGTCTCTTTAAATTTCTCAAGGTGGAAGTCGAGAAGGGAACCCTGAAAATTCCGGGATTTTATTCCGACTGGGCGCTGCCAACCTTTAACATTCTCAGGGTTCTGATCATTATTTTCACCCTAGTAGCTATCTGGCCATACCTGCCGGGCTCAGGTTCACAGGTATTCCAGGGCGTTTCGGTATTTTTCGGACTGATGTTTTCGCTTACATCGGCAAGTGCCCTGTCGAATTTTATGGCGGGCCTCACCCTGACTTATACCCGCGCTTTCAAACTGGGTGACCGGGTGAAAATCGGGGATGTAACAGGTGATATCATCGAAAAATCAATGATTGTTACCAAGATCCGGACCATTAAAAATGAAGAGATCACGGTTCCCAACAACAAAATCATGAATTCGGAAGTGATCAACTACAGCACCTGCGCCCCTGATTTAGGTCTGATCATGCATACCACCGTCACCATCGGGTACGATGCCCCCTGGAGGCAGGTACACCAGCTGCTCATTGATGCGGCGATAAACACCGGCCTGATTATCAGTACACCGAAGCCATTTGTATTGCAAACGGCCCTGAATGATTTTTATATCACTTACCAGCTGAACGCCTACACCCGGTCGCCAAACGAAATGGCTGTGATTTTTTCGAACCTCCATCAAAACATCCAGGACTCGTTCAACAATGCTGGCGTTGAAATCATGTCGCCGCATTATAAGTCGGTTCGTGACGGCAACACCATCGCAATTCCTGAGGAAAACCGGGCCATTGATTATGTTGCGCCGGCGTTCAGAGTCGAAAACAACAGGGAGGAATAAAAAGAATTTACGATTGGACGATTTTAGAGTTACGATTAAAGTAACGATTGACGATTGGACGATTTACGATTGCAGATTGAATTAAAAGATTGACGAGTGTCGATTAGTCGATTTCAATCGGAAATCGTAAATCAAACATTTCAATCGTCATTCGTAAATCGTCCAATCGTAAATTTTAGCTTTGTTGTGTTAAAACCTTATGCGCTTTCCTGCGCCGATGCGACCGCTTTGAGTAATCATGCGACAGCACACTGATATTCCCGTCAACCTCCAACACTGCAAGGTCAACTTCTCCGATTGAAGCCACACCGTGCTCACGAATGGCCTGCATCACCTCATCCTCTGAAATTCCGGCCATCCTGAGGTGCGAAGGGAGTATCCTGCCATGATAAACAAGCATGATGGCATCGCCCTGGACCAACTTTCCGAATTTCGGGTATTTCAGCTGAAGCCGCTTCAGAATGTAGTTTACGGTAAACAGTGCCAGGGCGGCAGCGAGGCCACCGGTAAGCTTGTTATTTCCAAGCACCATCGCATTCTGCACGGCATTGCTGATCAACAGGATAAACACGAGGTCAAAAACTGAAAGCTGCGACAGCTCCTTTTTACCAAAAAAGCGGATTGCAAGGATGATGAAGAGGTACACCGCAACCGAGCTAATGACGATTTGCACGTATTCGTTGTGAAAGAATTCCATTACGGTAAATTTTGCTAAAGGTAGCAAATCTACATATTCAATGCCTGTTTCAGGATTTTATATCCGGAAGTGCTCGCCCTTAGTTTGGCCCCGTTTTTGGTAAGCACGGCATAATTTTCCTTGTCGTAATATTCGATCCGGTCGATAAACTTCGCATTGACAATGAAAGAGCGGTGAATGCGTATAAACTGGCCCGGATCGAGATGGGTTTCAAAATACTTCATCGTCTTCTCCTTGAGATGCTTCGCATCTTTGGTGTGCAGCATCACATAATCCCCTTCCGCCTCCAGGTAAATGATCTCATCGATGGGGACCACGCTCACCTTATGACGCGATTTCACTGCAATCCGCTGAAGGAATTCCGGGTTTTCCTCGAGTGTTTTAACAAGGTTCTGAACCGGGTTTGGTGCCCTGGAGATGTTTGCAGCCTGGGCAAGTGCTTTTTGGACAGCCTGTGTGAAACGCTCTTTGGAATAGGGCTTCAGCAGATAGTCAATGGCATTCATTTCAAATGCCTTGATGGCATATTGATCATAGGCCGTACTGAAGATGATCAAAGGAGGCTGCTCAAGCAGGTCGAGCAACTCGAGCCCCGTAAGTTTCGGCATCTGCACATCGAGAAAAACCAGGTCGGGTTTCAGCTCCTGGATGGCTTTCAGCCCGCTGAATCCATCCATAAACTCACCCGCAATTTCGATGTCAGGAAAATCTTTCAGGTAAAATTTAACAACATCCCTTGCAGGCTGTTCGTCATCTATAAGAATCGTTCGAAGTGTCATAAATTAAATATTAGCATGTTCACCTGTCCGCTTGTCCGCTTGTCCGCCTGTCGACCGTATCCGGCAAACTCAAAAATACGGAGAATCTGGTTCCTTCAGCAATGGTGCGCAACAGTTTATCATTTTTGTAAAGCAGTCTCAACCGCTCCCTGATGTTGTTCAACCCGATGCCGGTACCTTTCCGCGGGTGGGCATGAGGATCGAAATCATTCACGATATGAATCTCCAGGTAACCCTCCTTATATTCGCAGTCCATGTCGATGCGAACCTGGTCGGTACTTTCATACACCCCGTGCTTGATGGCATTTTCAAACAATGGCTGGAGAATCATTACCGGGATCTGATGTGTGCGGCAGCTTCCGGCAAGTTTGAACCCAAACTGCAGTTTATCCCCAAATCTTATCTTCTCTATTTCCAGATACCGCTGTATGTTCGCCATTTCCACCTCAAGTGTCGTGAAACTGGCTGCATTGTTCGAAACGGAATACCTCAGAAAATCCGACAATTTGATCACCATCTCCCTTGCTTTTTCAGGATTGGTAATGGTGAGAGAACTGATTGAATTGAGGCTGTTGAACAAAAAATGCGGGTTGATCTGCGACTTGAGCATGTTCAGTTCCGTCTCTTTCAAAACCATCCGGAGCCGTGATTCAATTTTAACTTTATCCTGGAGGTTATGGTAATAAATATACAGGTAATACACCAGCGCTATCACAATATAGAAAATGATGCCGCTGATGATCTTGTTCGGAAGGGAGATTGCCAGCAGATCCAGGTACACCTTGTTTGAATTGAACAATGTACTGAGGATCGTGTAGGAAAGGCCGTTCCATACAACCAGGGTAAGCGTTAAGAAAGCCACGTGATTGAAAACGACATTCCATATGTTTTTCTGGTCGGGAACACTGTACCTGACAATGTACCACATGCTCACACCCACGGCGGCAAAGAGTGCGTTATATACCAGGCTGTCGGCAAGTGAAACTTCGAGGGGAAGAAAATAAATGAAATAAAAAATTGAAAAGTGGACCCCCGTGATGAGGGCCCACAAACCAAAATAAACGGAAACGGATCTTGTGTTCGAAAAAACCGGGTGTTGCATGCTCCTCAGTTTATTACTCAGTAACTTTTAAGTTCACCTCCCCCGAAAATGGTGCTGCCTTTGATGATCAGCATCCGCGACTGATCGGGATTCTCTTTAACATACGACCGTTTGTCGGCAAAGCCGCCCATGATCGAGGTCATTTTAAGCTGGATTCTCCAGTCGGCAGGGACAATAAGCGTAACCCCGCCGAAAATCGTGTTGACTTCGAGTTCATTGACACCTTCGGCAAGTGTAGCCTGGGTGAGGTCAACTTCCGAGCCGCCGAAAATGCAGTTGATATGTCCTCCGCGGAATACCTGGTGCATGACGCGTTGTTTTCCACCGCTGAAAATATTTTCTTCGTGCAGGAAACCGTCCCCGATGTTTTCGCGGTTCTGATGCTGAAAACGCCATTCCAGCATGCTGCGGGGCGAACGCTTGAAAAGCATCATCGCTCCTATCCCTATAAGGATCACGGGCCAGAACAGGTGCCATGCATTAAAATCAAGGTCGAACACACGGGGAATGATGAAGATGCCTCCGATAAGGATGAGGATCGTGCCCGGGGTCCGGCTTTCGCTGCTGAATAAACTTACGACACCAATGCCGATCAGCAGCATCTGCCATGAAAAAACAATATGGCGTAAATAATATGACAAGTGTCCGGTATTGGATAAAAGAAGCAGGAACCCTGCAACAATGATGATAACTCCAAGGATATACTTTTTCATTTGAGGGCCACTGTTGTTTCTGCTTTCGTTTGGTTCCATGGCATTAAGTTTTAAATGCTGTTAAATTGATGGAGCAAAAATATACCGGTTTATAAAGGTAACAAGCGACAAATCGATAGAAGGCTGCAAAATCCCGATAAAAATTAAAATATCTCCTGCGCCTGCAGGTACAGTCCTGTTGCCAGCTGCCCGATGCCAAAATCAATCAGCAGGTTTGTGCGGTCATTTTTTCCGACCATGATGCGCAATCCGAATCCGCATCCGGGTTTAAAATAGCCGAACAAAGGAACATGCATGTCGCGGTTGGAGGCGGTGGTAACATTTGCAAACAGCACCCCGCCGACAATTTTCGAACATGGGGAAATGGGAAAACGGTATTCAACTTCGCCATAAACAAAGTCCTCCCCACGCCAGCGGCCCTGGGCATATCCGCGCCCCGATGAATTCATCACGTCGAAGCCGTTCGACATCAGGTTGAGATACGGCAATTCACCGCTTACATTGAAACTGCCGAACACCCAGAATGCCAGCAAATGCCTCGGAACCCTCGGTGAGAGCCCGACATAGGTCCTGAACTCGGTCCAGAGGCGGGAACCGTTGTGATCGCTTCCGAGGAAAGTGAAATTGTACAGATAATTAACATTGATATAAACACCGCGATATGCATTGATGATGTTATCGCGCGAATCGAATGCAAAATTTATGCTCAGCCCGGAAACGGTATAGGTTGACGGGTTGAATCCGTGCAACATGCAATAGGAATAATGCGGCGTGATGACCTGGACGGACGAATCGAGGACCAGGTCGGCATCGACAATGTCATAATACTTGTCGTAATGAAAACCGATGCCTGTATAAAAATGCTTTGCTGTCTCCCGGAAAAGGATGTTATGAAACTTGATCCAGTTGTACTTCATGTGAAAAATCCCTCCTTCGTATATTACCGGATTAGCCTCCTTATCTGGTCCATCAGGCAACTCAGGGATGTTGTTCTCAGGTCCGGTTCCAAGCCCGTACACCGGAAGGCGGAAAAGATACCACCTCCAGTCGGTTTGAAGAAACCATTTGTTTTCATTGAAAAACATGGTCGTGCGGATGTAAGTGATCAGCTGCCGTTGGGTGGTCCATAATACCTGCACGGATCCGGCAGAAAGTTTGGTGTCCGGATTGTTCCCCATGGACCATGACACGGAAGAACCGGCGCCGAGCTGGAGCCCTGTTGCCGGAGAGGAAGCTATCAGCGGCAGGATAATGGCTCTAACTTTCCGTGAGGGTATTTCCGGTGCCTGGAGCTTTTTCTTCGTAAGAATGTCGAAAATATCCTGTTGCGGGCAGCTGTCGATGGTACTGAGTGAATCAGGCACCAAATGAACACCTGATTCCTGTCCCAGTGAATAATTGACCAACCCCAGAGATATGAAAATAAAAATATACCGAAAAATCGCATGGTTCATGGCGTCAAAAGTAGTAAATTAATTGCTTTTCGTTAGCTTTGTAAGCGCAAGAAACCACATGAATATTCCTTTCTCAAAATATCACGGAACGGGCAATGATTTCGTTGTCATTGACAACCGGGCAATTAACTGGCTGCCTTCCCGGCAGCAGGTGCTGCTGTTATGCGACCGGCACTTCGGCATTGGCGGCGACGGGCTGATGCTTCTGACCGAAAAAACCGGTTACGATTTCGCAATGACGTATTACAACTCCGACGGGAACGAGAGCACCATGTGCGGCAACGGCGGCCGCTGCATGACTGCCTTTGCAAAAAAACTCGGACTGGTGGGTTCGGAGGCCTGTTTCTGGGCAATCGACGGAAGCCACGAGGCCAGGGTCGCTGAAGGAGGACCTTCTGATGTTTTCCATCTTAAAATGAAAGACACCGTGATAGGGCAAACATATCCCGACGGAATTTTCCTGGATACAGGGTCGCCGCATTTTGTAACGTTTGTGAACGACGCAGCGAATACGGATGTTTTTCAAAAAGGCAGTACCCTGCGAAACGACAGGCGGTTCGCCCCCGGTGGGACCAATGTTGATTTTGTCGAGATACAATCAAACGGACTTTTTGTGAGGACCTATGAGCGGGGTGTTGAAAATGAGACATTGTCATGCGGCACCGGCGTTACTGCTTCGGCCATTGCAGTTGCATCTGCCGGCAACGAAAAAACCGGGACGTATGATGTCGCGACACCAGGGGGAGCGCTGAAGGTGCGTTTCGTTCAAACCGGCAATTTATTTTCGGAAATATGGCTGGAAGGGCCGGCAGAATTTGTATTTGAAGGGGAGGTGGAAATTTAATGAACGATAATTTCTTACAGGGGAAAAATATTTGTCTTAGGGCGCTTGAGCCGGCAGATGTTGATTTATTGTATGCCTGGGAAAACAACACAGCCATATGGAACGTAAGCAATACGCTGGTGCCGTTTTCCAGGTTTCAGATAGAAGAATATGTACTGAACGGGCAGCGTGATATTTTTACGGTTAAACAATTGCGGCTGATGATTGATCTTCAGGATCCATCTGAAATAAAAAAAACCGCAGGCACCATCGATCTGTTCGATTTCGACCCGTTAAATTTACGGGCGGGTGTCGGTATCCTGGTTGCGGAACCTTTCCAAAAAAAAGGGTACGCCTTTGAAGCCATGAAAATTCTTGTCGGCTATGCTTTCGGGACTTTGCGGTTGCATCAGCTCTACTGCCACATTTCGCCCGAAAACAGCAGCAGTATTAAATTGTTCGAAAAGCTTGGATTTTCCAGGTGCGGAATTCAGAAAGACTGGTACCACGATGGTCGGAAATGGCATGACGAATGGATGTTTCAACTGATCAATCATGGGGAATAATCCGCTTACACCAAACGATCAACCGCAGCAAAGCCGTTTCCCGGGAATAGTAAAGGCAGCCGTTGCAGGCGGGGCGGTGATACTCCTTGCTGCAGTGATTGCATTGTGGTTTTATACCCGTGCGACAAAGCCAGTGATCGCCATCCACGGGAAAAAGAGTTGTTATTTTTATATCCGTACCGGGGAGGGATTTGCGGCCGTCAGGGACTCACTCGTAAAAAAAGGGTACCTCACGGACCCGGAAGCATTTGAATGGCTTGCAAAGAAAAAGAACTATGACCAGCACGTAAAACCGGGCCGGTACCGGCTGGCAAACGGGATGCGAAACTACAGCCTGGTAAACATGCTCAGGTCAGGCAGACAGGAACCGGTGAGGATTACCATTCAAAACGTGCGAACCCGCGAAGATCTTGCCGGGAAAATAGGCAGGCAACTGGAGGTTGATTCGCTTCAGCTGATAAAATTATTCACCGACCGGAAGTACCTTGCCGGGTATGGCATCAAACCGGCAACTTTATTTGTAATGTTCACCCCCGACACCTATGAATTTTACTGGAACACTTCCGGTGACCAGCTGTTTAAACGGATGCAGCATGAATTCAGGCATTTCTGGACGGCACGGAGAATGTTCCTGGCCGATTCTCTCCATTTGTCTGTACCGGAAGTGGTGACGCTGGCTTCCATCGTCGAAAAAGAGAGCAATAAGAATGATGAAAAGCCCATCATCGCCGGGGTTTACCTGAACCGGCTAAAAAAACGCATTCCGCTGCAGGCCGATCCGACGGTGATTTATGCATTGAATGATTACCGCATCCGGCGTGTGCTGAAAATTCACACGGAGATCAAATCGCCATACAACACCTATCTGAATGCCGGGCTGCCCCCGGGGCCGATCTGCCTTCCGTCGGCAGCCTCTGTGGATGCAGTTCTTCATGCAGCGAACCATCCCTATTTCTATTTCTGTGCAAAAGAAGATTTGTCGGGGTATCACAACTTTGCGGCCGGACTTTCTGAGCATAACCGCAATGCAGTTCGCTACCAGAAAGCCCTTGACAAAATGAATATCAGGTAATTAACAACACCATGCGACATAAACCTTATCCGGAACATGATCAAGGATTACAACGGCCATTCATACCGAATCCCGGGGAATACCCCTGGACAATTTAAGCTGCACGCTTTCTGTTATTGAAAAAACACGTACATTTACTATATGAAAATCTTACCCGTTCCGATGATCCGCGAGGCTGACTCCCATACGATCATCCAAGAGCCCATTGCAGAAATCGACCTGATGGAACGGGCCGCCCTTGCTTGTTTTAACTGGATGAAGGAGCATGTTTCCGGTGATCAGAAAATCAAAGTTTTTTGCGGGGCCGGTAACAATGGCGGCGACGGGCTGGCAGTTGCACGGATGATGAGGGATGCGGGATTCGGTGTGGAGGTGTTCACCATGGTCTCCCCGGACAGGATGTCGGAATGTTGCAGGAAGAACTTTGAGAGGATGCAGGATGCGGGATACGGGATAGAAGACAGCAGTAATCTTCCAGTAATATCTCCTTCCGATGTTGTCATAGACGCAATATTCGGCAGCGGGCTGACACGGCCGGCCGATGGTCTTTCAGCGGCATTGATTCACCACATCAACGCGAGTGGTGCGATGGTGGTTGCCATCGATTTACCTTCGGGGCTCATATGCGACAGCACAACCCGGGCAACCCCTGCTCACCTGGTTATCCATGCAGATTACACGCTGACCTTCTCACCTCCCAAACTGGCTCTTTTTTTTCCCGAGAACGACATTTTCGTCGGGAACTGGCAACTCCTCGATATTGGCCTCAGCGAAGAATATATAAATTCCGCAAAGGTTAAGAATTTCATGACCAGGGAGGTCGATGTGATGCCGGTTCTGAAAAAACGCGGAAAATTTTCGCACAAGGGAACTTACGGCCATGCATTGATCATTGGCGGCTCCACCGGTAAAATGGGTGCTGCGGTCCTTGCAGCCAGGGCATGCCTTCGGTCGGGCCCCGGACTTGTTACGGTCAGAATTCCGGCGTCGGGTATTTCCATTCTTCAGACAGCCGTTCCCGAAGCGATGCTTGCCATCGACCCGAACCCCGATTATTATTCGGAGGCTCCCGAACTTTCAACCTACCAGGCCATTGCGATCGGTCCGGGAATCGGCACTTCAGCGCACACAGCCAGTGCCCTGAAAATTCTGATCCAGCATACAAGGATCCCCATTGTTTTTGACGCTGACGCGCTCAATATCCTGGCAGAAAACAAAACATGGCTTGGTTTTATACCAAAAAACTCCATTTTCACACCCCATCCGGGAGAATTTGAACGGCTGATCGGGAAAAGCAGCAACGACTTTGACCGGAACAGGTTGCAGCGCGACTTTTCATTCAGGTACCAGTGTTATGTGGTCTTGAAAGGAGCGCACACAGCCATCACGACTCCCGATGGTTCCTGTCACTTCAACACCACCGGGAATCCGGGGATGGCAGCAGGCGGAAGCGGTGACGTGCTTACAGGGATCATCACCGGGCTGATGGCCCAGGGATATTCATCAATGGAATCCTGCCTCCTGGGGGTATACGTGCATGGACTGGCGGGCGACATGGCCCTTGAGGCAAATGGCTACGAAGCGCTGACAGCCGGCGACATTATTTCTAATCTTGGAAAATCATTTATATCACTCTATGGAAAATTTTGAGAAAGACATCCTTGCCGGAATGGTCATTGCCCCTTATCTGCAGAAAGCAACCGCTTTGCGTGGAGTGAAGCGGTATGTTGGAGGAAACCAGTTCCGTCATGCTTTCGCCACTCTTGCCATCCTGATCGACTACCACTACATGGATGCCATACTCCTGAAAGCATCTGTAATTCACGATTTAATCGAAGATGTAAAGTGTACCTCTTACGATGAGATCAGGGAGATCGATAAAGACGGCCAGCTGGTGCTGGAGCTCGTTTTGGAGGTTACGCGCAGGAAAACCGAAACCAAAGAGGATTTTCTGAAACGGATTTTAATGGAAGGTTCCGATTCGGCAAAGGTTCTTAAATGTGCCGACCGCATCAGCAACCTCACCGACCTTCACCCCGATATCTTTGACAAGGAGTACATTAAGAACATGATGAGCGACACCAAGAAATGGGTGATCCCCATGGCCCAGCAGGTGAACCAGGACATGCTGTTTGAATTGCAGGACCTCATCAGGAGGCGTGAAACAAACATGACATTTTCTTCGGCGATCTGGCCGATGAAGCGTACGGATTAAAATCCTCAGACTGTAGCTTCTTCCAGGATATCAGCCTCCACCCGCAGGTTGTCGATGATGAAATTCTGACGTTCCGGGGTGTTTTTTCCCATGTAAAACGTGAGAACATCCAGCACGGCCGATTCTTTCGTCAGGATGACGGGATCGAGACGGATGTCTTTGGCGATGAAATGCTTGAATTCATCCGGTGATATTTCACCAAGGCCCTTGAACCGGGTTATTTCGGGATTTGCTCCCAGTTTATCCATCGCCATGCGCTTTTCCTCCCCGGAATAACAATAGATCGTTTTTTGTTTGTTACGCACACGGAACAACGGCGTTTGCAGGATGTACAGGTGCCCGTTGCGGACCAGGTCGGGGTAAAACTGCAGGAAGAAAGTGAGCAGCAGCAAGCGTATGTGCATGCCGTCAACATCGGCATCGGTTGCAACCACCACATAGTTGTAGCGCAGGTTCTCCAATCCCTCCTCCACATTCAGCGCAGACTGCAGGAGGTTGAATTCCTCGTTTTCATAGACCACGCGCTTGCTCAGACCGAAGCAATTCAGCGGTTTCCCTTTCAGGCTGAAAACGGCCTGGGTGTTCACGTCGCGGGCTTTGGTGATGGAACCGCTTGCAGAATCGCCTTCTGTGATGAAAATGCAGGATTCATAGCGGCGGTCGTCGTGGTTGTTATAATGAATGCGGCAGTCGCGCAGTTTTTTATTGTGAAGGCTTACTTTTTTGACACTCTCCTTCGCTAATTTTTTAATATTCGCCCAATCCCTGCGTTCCTTTTCGCTTTGCATGATCTTCCTGAGAAGCGCTTCAGCCGTGTCAGGATTCATGTGGAGGAAATTATCAAGCTGCTTCTTGACAATGTCCATGATGTAATTCCTGATCGTGATGCCGTCTGGTTCAAGATGAACGGATCCCAGCTTGGTTTTTGTCTGCGACTCGAAGACCGGGTCCTGAACCTTGATGCTGAGTGCTGCGATCAGCGATGCCTTGATGTCATTGGTGTCGAAATCTTTCTTGTAGAACTCCCGGATGGTCTTCACAAGTGCCTCCCTGAACGCCGCCTGGTGCGTTCCTCCCTGGGTGGTGTGCTGCCCGTTGACAAAGGAATAATATTCCTCTCCATACATTTCGCAGTGCGTGAAAGCACATTCAAACTCACCGTCGCGCAAATGAATGATGGAATAAAGCGCAGGAGTATCGATATAACTGTTAAGAAGGTCGAGCAGTCCGTTTTGAGCGTGAAAACGTTCACCGTTGAAGATGATCGTGAGGCCGTTGTTGAGAAAAACATAATTCCACAACATTTTCTGAACGTATTCGGGAATGTAATGATACTTCCCGAAAATTCCTTCATCCGGCATGAAGGTGATGATTGTTCCAGAACGCAGTTCAACAGGTTTTTCGGGTTCGTCAAAAACCACATTGCCCTGGTGAAATTCGACAATATGCGTTCTCCCCTCCCGGATGGCCTGCACTTTGAATTGCGACGAAAGGGCGTTTACCGCCTTGGAACCAACGCCGTTCAATCCAACCGCCTTTTTAAACACCTTGGAATCGTATTTTGCCCCGGTGTTGATCTTCGAAACGCAATCGACCACTTTTCCCAGGGGGATGCCCCGGCCGTAATCGCGCACACACACCAGTTGCTCCTTGATGGTCACCTCGATGGTCTTTCCGTACCCCATCACAAACTCGTCGATGGAGTTGTCGAGGATCTCTTTGATCATCACGTAAATACCATCATCCGGAGAAGAACCGTCGCCCAGTTTCCCGATATACATGCCGGGCCGTAACCGGATGTGTTCACTCCATTCGAGCGACCGGATGCTGTCTTCGGTATAGGTTTCTTCGCTGCTCATTCAGTACGTCCGATTTTTCCGGCAAAGATATGGGAAAGGCTTGTCAACACTGAATAATTCCCAAAATATTTACAATTAAGTTATTCACAAATCGTGAAAAATGCGTTACTTTGCACCTTGTTATATAATTAACAGAGAAACTTCATGGCGCTTGTACTAAAAGAACTGAACGAACAGATCGGGTGGATCACCCTGAATCACGATGCAAAAAGAAATGCACTCAGCAACGACCTGCTTACGGAACTGCTGCAGGCGCTCAAATCACTGAAGGAAGAAAAAGCCAGGGTGATCATCATCCGGGCAAACGAGGGCCAGAAAGTCTGGTCATCCGGTTTTTCAATCGATGAACTTCCGCGAGACGGCAGCGATCCCCTGGCGTATGACAATCCGTTGCAAAAAGTAATCCGCGCCATCCAGGGAACTCCTGTCCCGGTTATCGCCATGGCGGAAGGAAGCATCTGGGGAGGCGCCTGCAACATCGCCTTTATCTGCGACATGGTTATCGGCACCCGGGATACCTGCCTGGCCATTACTCCCGCAAAAATCGGGGTTCCGTACAACACCTCCGGCATTTTACAGTTCCTGGATATCATCGGCTCCCACATGGTAAAGGAGATGTTCTTCACTGCCGAGCCAATCAATGCCGAAAAAGCGCTTGCCCTTGGAATAATCAACCATCTTGTTGATGCCGGCGACCTTACGAATTTCACAACCAGGCTTGCGCATAAGATTATCGCCAATTCGCCCCTCAGCATCCAGGTAATCAAAGAGCAGCTGAACATCCTTGGAAATGCCCTGCCCATGACCCCCCAAACTTTTGAACACATCGACATGCTCCGCCGGATTGCAGGAACAAGCGATGATTACCTGGAAGGGATCAAGGCGTTTTACGAGAAGCGGAAACCAATTTTCAAAGGGGAATGATCTGTTAAATATTCCCGCTGATTTTTTTCAATTCGCTCACAAGCAGGATGATCTCGCTGCGGGTAAGCATGAAATCCCGGATCCGGAGTTTGGTCATCCGGGAGAAAATAAAGAACTGGTAAAGGGTCAGGAATGAATAGGAAATGGTGGCAGCAATGCCGGCCCCGATAATTCCATATTTCGGAATCAGGATGAGTCCCAGCGCAATGGTGAATACAAGCCCTATGGCAGAACTTATGGCATTGTGATACGGTTTGTTGATGCTGGAAAAGAATCCGCTGAAGATCATCGAAACGCTGAGTGACACAATCCCCAGGGCAAGGGAGGCGATCACCATCTTCACATCGCCGAAGCGGGCGGTAAACACAGCCACAAAAATGAATTTCGGAATGGCCAGCACCAGCAGCATGCCGAAAGCTGTAACAGCCCAGGATATTTTCGCCATCGTGAGGGTAAGCCGTACACTGTAATCGTAATTCATCTCATTCGAAAGGCGCGAATACTGCACTACGGCGATGCTCCGGCTGATCAGCCACATGCCTTCGGCAAGCTGCATTCCCAGTGAAAGTACGCCGACCGCGGCCCTGCCCGAATAGAAATCAACAAATTTCAGGCTGAGCCGGTAATTCATGGCCTGGAAAATGTTCGCAATCTGCACATAGGTGCCGAAACGGAGTATCTCCTTCAGCAATTCCTTCATGCCGGTCAAAGGCACGCGCTTCAGCGAAGGAAATAAAGCAACCAGACCCGTCACCAGTGCCAGGCAGTAAGAGATAAAAATCGCCCAATAGTAGGTCATTACATCGAACCGTTTAATCCAAAAAAGCATCAATAACAAAATGAAAAACAGGACGATGATCTGAACCACGCTGATAATGTTGTATGATTTCACCCGTTCAAGTCCGAGGAGCAGCATGTAGTTGGCAGAACTGAGCGCCATGACCAGGGCAAGGAACAACACATGCCAGAAATACCCGGCAGGGATGAATTCCAGGATGGGCGATATCCTGCCGATGATTTGCATGATGAAAGCGGCGAGCAGCGTAATAAAAAATGACCAGACATACGCAGGAACAAACAACTTATAAATTCCTGTCCTGGGTGTCATATAAATCAGTGCGGAACCAGCAATGAAATTCGTAAACAGGTGGATGATGGCTACCGAGAATATAATCAGACTGATCGTACCAAGCTGTTCCGGCCCAAGGTAATGTGCATTGAGGGTCCAGGTGGCAAAAGCAAGGATGGCGGCAAGTGCACGGGCACCGATCGTACCGGCGATCTTTTTAAACATTGCGCGGATCCTTTCTGTTCATTTTTTTCCGAAGCTGGCTCCAGAAAAAGTGCCGGTTGAATTTATACTTTTTCCCATCAACCAGGGTATAATCTCCAACTCCCGACAATGTATGCAATGCCTTGCCGTAGGCACTCCCGCGCACCGGTTCAACATATCTGACGGTCTCTTCGGAAAAATTATCCTCATTCAGCACCAGAACCCGGTTCAGCGCCACCCGGCCGCCGTACGTTACCGAGCAATCCTGCGCAGGCCGGTACAGAAAGCCTTCGTGAACGAACGGCGTGCCGGCAGGCCGCGCAGAGCGAACATCGGTTTTCACCGGGTTCAGCCGGTGAGGCTGAAATGCTCCATCCAGATCAGGTGAGTAATATAGGTAAAGATGGGTGTTTGAATGTTTCCTGCCGGTAAAGAACAACCACCAGGCACCGTTGTACAGGAGCAATGTCGGGTCAACGGCTTCCACGTTATCCAGCAGGGTCCTGTGCTTTTTAAAAGTTGCGGAGCCCTGTTCCCTGCGGTATAGCGCAATGCCGGATGACTGGCAGGACTCCGGCAGGCAATAAACTTCTCCCGAATGTTCGATGACATAGGGATAGGACACATGATGTTCAGTCTCAATAACGCTCGCGGGCTCCCCCACCCCGACGGGTGCATTTTCCATCACAAACTCCGAAATCCCGGCCTTTTGCCTGGCATAACTGTAATCCTCGGCCAAAATATGAAGTTTGCCGCCTTCCATAAACCCGGCAGGATCGGCAAGGTAGCGTGATTGCTTTGCCGCCGGGAACCAGGTGATCTCTTCCTTCCTGAGTTTTTCGCCGCCCAGCGCAACTTCATGAATGGGCTTTTCTATGACGCCGATATTCCAGAATTCCGCTGCAAACAAATCCCTGTAATAAAACCGGACCCTGTTCCGGATCAGCAGTAAAATGAATTTCAACATATTAAGGTTCCCCGGAACTTTAAATATGGGCGCATCAGTTTTACTGGCCTGGGCGGTAATATGCAAATCAGGGTTCAGGGCAAGTTCGTCTGCAACCCGGGCTGGCCAGGATGATGAAACTGCAAGCAGCTGCTCTACGTTGGCGCGGTATGAATGCATGACGGTCTTCAGGTATCCCTTTTTCAGAAGGATTCCGCCGTCGAGTTTGTCGGTGAGCCGCTGCATGATGACGCCGCTAACGGGATCGCCGTTGAAAATCTCCCAGAAACCGGCAGGTCCGCCGCGATAACGCATTTCGTCGTCGTGGTGAAAGGACCAGATACCGAAACGCGCGGCAGACAAAACCTCGCCACGCACAATGCTAAACCCGAACCTGAGGATAAAATCCAGCTGACGGGCGCGGATGATTTCAAGTTCCGCTGGCTGAAAGTACTCGGAAAATCCTTTCTGCTGAACATGGCACACCAGGGTTTCGCACTCCTGTAACTCTGCCTGAAGATCGACCGGATTTTTTGCAGGAGGCTTGAATATCCTGTTCTCCAGTGAAGTGAAAAGAACAGTTCCCCAATTTTTTTTCAACAGCCGGCTGAACAGGCTGGGTTTGGGAGCCACCCGGCCGTCAATGACCAGGAGGGCCGGCTGATGTCCGCATTTCTTCAGTTCAAGAATAGCGTTGGCCTGCCATTGCTGAAACACGGGACCATTACACATGATACCAAAACGAAGACTGGCTGTTTTACCGCGAAGACGCGAAGACGCAAAGGCCTCTGATTCCATCATTTTTTTTTGCGGCTTAGCGACTTAGCGGTTTATTTGTAAGTTTCCGGTAAAGTGATGCAAGCTCCATTCCCACAGTCTCTTTTGTGTAGTTATCAGAAATGCTGTTTCTGATTACACTTTTATCATATTCCCTGCAAAGGTTCAGCATCTGGTAAAGTGCATCCGTCATGGCTTTATCATCGCCGGAAGGCACGAGTAACCCGTTGGAATTACCGATCACATCGGCGGCAACTCCCACCCGGGTTGCAACGACAGGTAAACCGCACGCCAGGCTCTCAATGACAACCGTGCCAAAGGTTTCGTAAAGGCTCGA
The DNA here is from genome assembly GCA_037141055.1 of bacterium. Lineage (GTDB taxonomy): Bacteria > Bacteroidota > Bacteroidia > Bacteroidales > FEN-979 > CAIVAT01. The sequence continues at coordinate 21,189 of JBAXDH010000027.1, forward strand.
CAGCACGGAAAAGTCGGCGTTGCCCATTATCTCATTGAATTCATCCCCTGTTTTCACACCGGGAAACTGCACAAGAGAATGATGTATCCCGAGGTAACCGGCGTATTCTTTCATATCATCCCAGTCGGGCCCAGCTCCCACCATCACACAGGTAAAATCCTGCCTCAACAGCGAAAGCTCCTTTAAGGAACGTAAAAATCCGGAAATATTTTTCGATCTGTCGTCAAAGCAGGAAACATGAACAATGGTTTTAATACCCGGTTTTTCACCGGAAGATGTTGCAACCGGCAGGGTCATATCCACAACATTGGGAACGACCCTGAAGTCAGGATTGCTGAGTCCGCATTGCTGCATTGCTTTGAGAAGCGGAACCGACACTGCCACAACCGCTGCCGCTTTCTTTACCACGAAGCCGGTAACAATCCTTCTAAGCCATCCCTGGTAGGTATTGTTTTCAGGAAAATACCGGGACCAGTGTTCGGAAATCACCAGGGGAACATGCTGTTTACGGCTAATCCTCCATCCTATAAAACCCATCCTGGTGAGGATATGGGCATGAACGATGTCGGGCGCAAATTCGCGGATGCTGTGAAATGCCTTCAGGTGGGCCTTGTAAAATCTCCACAAATTCAGCGCCTTAACAAAGAACCCGGGCCTGTTGCTGCCGATTCTGAAATAAACGCGGATAACGCGCACTTCATTTTCCTCGCTGAATTCAACCTCAGAATCGTTCGGGCAGTGTTCGTCGGGATGCACATAAATCACCGCCACGTCGCAGTGTGGCGTGATGGCCTCTGCCTGCCTCCGGATAAACAATCCCGGCATCGGATCGTACCTGTTGGGATACCACTTTGGTAAAAAAAGCACCCGGAGTTTTTTATCCACGGCGATCAGATATTAAAAAGCAAACTTATCAATAATTTGAATTGCATTTGCCATCCTGTCTTTACCGGTGCCACGAATCACCTCAAAGGGATAATTCCTGTTTTTCAGTTCGTTGTAATACAGGTCAAACAAATATTGCCGCTGATCCGGGTGTTCGCGGAGCGGATCATATTGCCAGGGAAGATCTATGTCGCACAGCAGGTGCAGGTCATACCTGTGAACATCCATGGTTTCGGTGATCCACGGGTTGCAGCGGCCATATTTAACATCGCTCCATATCTTTGTCACCAGCATATCCGTGTCGCAGAAAAGATAATTGACCGCACTTTTAAGCTTCGCTTCCTCCGAATTCAGCTGGCCTTTGGCAATGACCAGGATATCTTCTTCAACATAGTTTCTCCCAATATTCCCAAGATATTCACGTGCATATTCCGCCACCCATGCCGTGTTGTAATACGCGGCAAGCTGCTCCGCAAGCATTGACTTTCCGGTGGATTCAGGCCCTGTTATCGCGATCCTTCTGGTCATCCGGTCAACTTGGTTTTCCATTCCCGGAAACCGAGAATTGCAATGATGGTAAATACAAGGTATTGAAAACTGCTGAAATAAAGTCCTTCCCAGGCACAAAGTCCGATCATGACGGTATCAGCTGAAATCCAGAGAATCCAGTTCTCTATTTTTTTCCTGGAAAGCAGCCATTGTGCAATGATGTATACAGCTGTCGTTGCGGCATCCCATGATGGTATACTGCTTTCGGTAAACCTGATCAGGACCAGGCGGATGATGAAAAAGAAGATGATGCCTGCCAGTGCATTCAGCAGCAGTTCCTGTTTTGAACTGCGTGTAATTCTGATGGTGTCGTCATTGCTGTCCTTCCTGGTCCAGTTATACCAGCCGTAAACGCTCATGACAAAGAAGAAGGCATTGATCCCCGCGTTGGCATAAAGCCTGGCTGCATAAAAGATGTAGACATAAATAAGCACGTTTACAATGCCAAAAGGAAATGCCAGTAAGCTTTCCTTTTTCATAAACCAGACACAAACAAGCCCGAATGCCACTGCTGTGAGTTCAAGGCAGGTTGTCTGAACGGGGCCAATCTGCAACAGATCTGTAATCATCATGGGCGCAAAGGTAATGTTTATAGGGTAACCGGGGACACAGGCTGTTGCAACCTTTTTTTTTTGATGTCGTAAAACGAATTAACTTTGCAGCAAAATCAGGGAATTCCGGCCACTTATGTTCCATGTTGTCCACTATCAACTGCCATTTATTGTAAACCTGCTGTTGCTGCTGCTTGTAGCAAAACTCCTGGGTGAGCTGGCAGAACGGTTCAGGCAACCCTCCATGATCGGTGAAGTAATTGCGGGCGTGATCCTCGGCCCTTCGATGCTGAACATCATTTCGGGCCCGGGTGAAATCAAGGTCATTGCGGAGCTGGGCGTATTTATGCTGATTGTGCTTGCCGGGATGGAGATAGAGGTTGAAGAGATCAGGAATTCCATTCGCGGAAAAAACATGTGGATCGCTTTACTGGGATTCATCATTCCCATGGCGAGCGGAATTGCCATCGGGTTGATTTTTCATTTCTCAAATACCTTTACAACCTTCCTTGGCCTCTGCATTGCAATCACCGCCCTGCCTGTCAGCATCCGGATCCTCATGGACCTCGGAAAGCTTAAAACCGACGTTGGGCAGCGGATAATTTCCGCAGCCATCTTTAATGACATCCTTGCGCTGCTGATCCTGGGAATCATCCTTGACTTCAGTGATGAGAGCAAAAACATCAGGGACCTTACGTTTTCAATCCTCTTCACCACCATGAAAGTTGGTATTTTCACATCCATCCTGGTTGTGGCATATCACTTTTTTAAACTGGCGAAACGCAAAGTCAGTGTCATCAACCCAAGGATGAACCAATTTCTGAAGTACCTGCGCGGCAAGGAATCGGTATTTGCCCTGGTTATCCTGTTTGTGCTCATCTTTTCAAGCATTGCCGAATTGCTCGGTCTTCATTTCGTGGTCGGGGCTTTTTTCGGTGCCATCCTGATCCCGCGGAGCATGTTCGCAAACCGCGATTTTGAAAGAGTTCAGCGAAGCATTTCGGGAATTACGATGGGATTCCTGGCACCGATATTTTTTGCAACAATGGGCGTCGCATTTGATATAGGGGCCATGAATGACGGCCTCCTGCTGGCTGTGATCCTTTTTGCGTCATTCTTCAGCAAGATCTTCGGCGGATACCTGGGAGGCAGGATGGCGGGATTCAACCACCCAAAATCACTTACGGTCGGCCTTGGCCTGAATGCCAGGGGAATCATGGAACTCGTAATTGCAAACATTGCCCTGGCCAAGGGCTTCATCAATGTGGCTGTATTCTCCATACTCGTGGCCATGGCGTTGCTGACCACCATCCTTACACCATTTTTATTGAAAGAGGGATTCAGTTTGATTGACCGGAAGAACGGAAAACCTCTGAGAGCTAACCATAGACATAAAAGCCTGTAAAAACAAACTCATGATTGAACTCCTGAAGAATTTCCTCGACATCATCCTTCACATCGATATTCATCTGCAGAAGTGGGTCACGGATTATCAAACCTGGACCTACCTTATTTTGTTCATTATCATTTTCATGGAGACCGGGCTGGTGGTAACTCCATTTCTGCCGGGCGACTCTTTGTTATTCGCCGCCGGGATGGTTGCCGCGTTACAAGGCAATCCGCTTAACATCCTCTTTCTTATTCCACTGTTAATCCTGGCAGCTTTTACCGGCGACAACACCAATTATTTTTTCGGCAAGATACTCGGCCAGACTGTTTATGAAAAGAACTACCGGCTCATCCGCAGGGAGTACCTTGAAAAAACACATGCCTTTTACGAGAAGCATGGCGGGAAAACGCTCATCATTGCGCGGTTCATGCCCATCATCCGTACGTTTGCCCCGTTTGTTGCCGGGGTCGGAACCATGAAGTACTTCAGGTTTATTTCCTTCAGTATTGTCGGGAATGTCCTCTGGGTCGTTTCCTTCAGCCTGGCAGGATTTTTCTTCGGGAATATCCCGATGGTGAAAAAGAATTTCACGATGGTCGTTCTCGGGATAATTTTTATTTCCATTTTACCCATGCTTATCGCTCTGGTTAAAAAGCAGCTGGCGAAGAAGGAGGTTTAACTTAAAAAAGTTTACATTTGCGGACTATTAAACACGGCATAATCCGTTCATAACATGCGGCCCCCGATCCATAAGAGTCACACCCAGGCGATTTCAGCGGCAGGTTTACTGATCACCCTCGGTATTATTTACGGGGATATCGGCACCTCTCCGCTTTACGTCATGAAAGCCATTGTCGGCGGGGCGAATTCCATCACCCCGCAGTTCATCATGGGAGGTTTGTCCTGCATCTTCTGGACGCTAACCCTCCAGACTACCGTCAAATACATCATTATCACGCTTCGAGCAGACAACAACGGTGAAGGCGGTATATTTTCACTTTTCGCCCTGATCAGGAAAAGGGCAAAATGGGCATATTTCTTTGCCATCATCGGCGGAAGCACGCTGCTTGCCGACGGTGTGATCACACCTTCCATTACCATTGTTTCTGCCGTGGAAGGGCTTGGAATTGTAAACCCCCGCATACCGGTCATCCCCATCGTAATCGTTATTATTACCGGATTGTTCTTTGTTCAGAAATTCGGCACCAAAGCGGTCGGCGAATCATTCGGCCCCATCATGTTTATCTGGTTCACCATGCTGGGAGTGCTGGGATTTTCGCAGATTATCAAAAGCCCGATGATCCTGAAGGCCATTGATCCTCATTATGCCTATATTTTTCTTACGAAGTACCCGCAGGGATTCCTCCTGATGGGAGCCGTCTTTTTGTGTACGACAGGTGCCGAAGCGCTTTATTCTGACCTTGGCCATTGCGGACTTAAGAACATACGGATAACCTGGGTATTTGTCAAGATCACCCTGCTGCTTAATTATTTCGGACAGGGTTCATGGATTATCCTGAACTCCGACAGCATATACGAATGGACCAACCCTTTCTTTGCCATCATGCCGCACTGGTTCCTCATCATCGGGGTTCTCATTTCTACCGCAGCCGCCATCATCGCCAGCCAGGCACTTATCAGCGGTTCATACACGCTGATAAGCGAGGCCATTTCGCTCAACTTCTGGCCGAAGATCAAAATCAACTACCCGACCAACATCAAGGGACAAATGTATATCTCCAGCATCAACTGGATGCTCTATTTTTCTTGCCTGTTCGTGGTGTTGTTCTTCCAGCGCTCTTCAAACATGGAAGCGGCTTACGGACTTTCCATCACCATCACCATGCTCATGACCACGAGCCTGCTGAGCATTTACTTGTTCTACAAAAAGATCCCGATCTATGTGATCATTGTATTCCTGATAGTGTACCTGTCCATCGAAGGATCGTTCCTTGTGGCCAACCTGAACAAGTTCATGCATGGAGGCTGGTTTACGCTGCTGCTTGGAGGCTTCCTTTACATGATCATGTATGTATGGTTTAACGGCAGGCGCATTAAAAACAGTTTTATCGAATTCCTGAGGATTGAAAATTACGTCGATGTCATCAAAGATCTCAGCAATGACCAGACAGTGTCGAAATACGCAACCAACCTGGTTTTCCTTACCAAAGCCAACAAGGTGACCGATGTCGAATCGAAGATCATCTATTCCATTCTGAACAAGCATCCCAAACGCGCCGATCTTTACTGGATGCTTCATGTCGACATCCTTGACGAACCTCATGTTCTGGAATACAAGATTACGCACATCATTCCCGGAACACTGATCAAGGTAGATTTCAAGATCGGGTTCAAGGTACAGCCCAGGGTGAACCTGTTCTTCAGGCAGGTACTCGAAGAGATGAGCCATAACCAGGAAATTGACATGCTCAGCCGTTATGAATCACTCCGAAAACATTACGTCAGCGCAGATTTCAGGTTTGTCGTGATCGACCGGATTCAGAATTACGACTTCGATTTCCCGCCACGGGAACAGTTCGTCATGGACTTGTATGCAATTTTCAAACGGTTTGGCATCACCGAAGTACGGGCGCTCGGACTAGACACCAGCAACGTAACGGTGGAAACTGTTCCTCTCTATGTTGACAGGGAAATCCCGATCCTGTTATCGCGCAACGACCAGACTAAAAGGATGGGTTGAAATTCTTCTACTTTCTTTTGAGAACCTTCAACGCGGCAGTTACGATATCCGGAACATCCAGTCCGTATTTCTTAAGCAACTCTTCGGGTTTCCCGCTCTCACCAAAAACATTGTTTACTGCGACCATTTCAACAGGGGCAGGATAGTTCAGGGCAAGCACCTGTGCAATGCTGTCGCCCAATCCCCCGTTGCGCATGTGTTCCTCGGCTGTGACAACGCAATGAGTTTTCCGGACAGATTGCAGCACCGCCTCCTCATCGAGGGGTTTGATGGTGTGAATGTCGACAACCTCTGCATGAATGCCCTGTTCTTCAAGAACCCTGCATGCCTGCAACGCATTCCATACCATGTGCCCGGTTGCAAAGATGGTTACGTCCGAACCCGGAATCAGCGTTACAGCTTTCCCTATTTCAAACGGCTGCCCTGCGGGCATGAAATTGGGCCACTTCGGCCGCCCGAACCTCAGGTAAACCGGTCCCGGGTGGTTGGCGATCGCAAGGGTTGCCGCTTTGGTCTGGTTAAAATCGCACGGATTGATAACGGTCATGTTGGGCAGCATTTTCATCATCCCGATATCTTCAAGATTCTGATGGGTTGCCCCGTCTTCGCCAAGGGTCAGCCCAGCATGGGAAGCACAAATTTTAACATTTTTGTTTGAATAAGCCACAGCCTGCCTTATCTGGTCGTATACGCGGCCGGTTGAAAAATTGGCAAAAGTTCCGGTGAACGGAATTTTCCCGCCAATGGTGAGTCCTGCAGCAATACCGATCATATTGGCTTCGGCAATTCCCACCTGGATGAAGCGGTCGGGAAAGGCGGCGGCAAAAGCATCCATTTTCAGAGACCCTGTAAGATCGGCACAAAGCGCAACCACATTGGGATTGATCTTGCCCAGTTCGAGCAATGCTTCGCCAAATCCCGAGCGGGTGTCCTTTGAGCCTTGATTAACGTATTCAATCATTTCAGTTCAGTTATAATTTTACATTGTTTGTTTGCCCGGGCTCAACAATAAACTTTTTCTCCGTGGTAAAGGAAGACCTGTTCGAAAATTTTGAACGAAAAACAACACGGTAGCTTCCGGGCTGCAGATACAGCGTTTCCTGCAGAGGATCCTTATCCCGCAGGTTGTATAACCACACAAGGCTGTTCTTGTCCTCGAGGTACAGACTGCCAAATCCGGTTGTCGATTTCTGGATCACCATGATCCCCGGCATCGGCGTTTCAATGGTCGTGGTGTGACTTTGCTTGATCTCGACATCTTTCACCAGGATTCTTGGCAGGCATAAAATCTCGACTTCGTACAACCCGGTGATATATTTCTCAACCTGGTCAAATTGCTGGACATTGATCGTTTCATGCATTCCTTTCTGGCGGATCACGCATGGCAGGTATTTCAAGGTACTGTTGCCGTTTGTCTTGAACATGAGGTATCCCTGCGGAGCGTCGATTCCAACGGTGTTGTGCTTCCCTGGAATGAGTTTCACGGTATCTTTCCGAACCGGCGGGATCGTATGTGCAACGATATCGTAGGTGACCAGCGGGTCTACATCGAGGGTATCCGGAACCCCTTTTGCATTCAGCGAGTGTATGAAATTATATTTAACCATGCCCGAAGGATGATCGTAAAAAGTCATGTTCACGTTTGTTTCAGTCGGTTTGCCATCCGTGTCCAGCAGGTTTACCTGGATGCTGGTTGGGTTCAGCGTCTGTGAGATGATCACATTGAGGGCATTGCGGAATTCTGTTTCATTGGAAGCATCAAAATAGGTGCCCACACAATCAAACTGCTCTTTGAAATTTTTCCCGATGCCCACGATAAACGGCTTGAGTACAATTCCGTTTTTCTGCAATTCAAGGGAAACGGCACACGGGTCACCACCGCATTCTTCAAGCCCGTCGGTAATGAGGATCACCACGTTACGGCAATTGTCGCAGGGAGGAAAATCCTTGGGGGCCTGCGAAAGCGCATATGCGATTGGGGTCGTTCCCTTGGGGGTTGTGGTTTTCAGCGCATGTTTGATGCGGAAGATATTGTCTTTTGCGAACGGAACTTCAAGATGGGTATCGTTGCAATCCTGAGGTGGAAATGATTTCCGGTTTCCGTACATGCGCAAGGCCAGTTCCAGGTTGCTTTGATCCCGCAGGCTGTCGAGAATATTGGAGAAAAGTCTTACCGCAAGATCGAACTTAGTGTCGCTCTGCCAGCGGCCGTACATGCTTTGCGAAGCGTCAAAAACAAACAAAATCCGGGTGGTAGGCTTGGGTTTTTCCTGTTCCTGCGAACCCTGGGCGAACAGTCCGGATGAACACGTCATGAGCATCAGCGTCAATGCGAAATCCCAAATCCGAAATCCGAAATATTTTTTAATAATCCCCGATCGTTTCATCTAGCTGTGCCAGCGCCGTTTTTGTTTGTTCATCATTTGGGAAAACCCCGTGCCACTCATGGTTGTCCAGCATGAAATCCACCCCGAAACCCATGTGGGTGGTCATCACGATCATTACAGGTTTGCCCTGCCCTGTATACCATTGTGCTTTTTTAAGCGTGTCAACAACTTCGGTCATGTCGTTGCCGTACATCGTGAGCACATGCGAGCCGAAAGCCTCGAACTTCGCCGTGAGGTCACCCAGGGGTAACACGCTGTTGTTTGGACCGTCAATCTGAACGCCGTTGTAGTCGATCACGGCTATAAGATTATCAACTTTTTTTCCGGCGGCAAACATCAGCGCCTCCCAGTTCTGGCCTTCCTGGAGTTCGCCATCGCCCATGAGGCAGTATACCAGGTGCTCGTCATGGTTCATCTTTTTGGATATTGCCGCGCCGATCGAAACCGACAATCCCTGCCCCAGTGATCCGGAACTCATTCTCACGCCCGGCAATCCTTCCGCTGTGGCGGGATGCCCCTGCAGCCGCGTTCCCAGCTTGCGGAATGTTCCCAGTTCACTCAGCCCGAAATAGCCGTAGTGTGCCAAAACACTGTACCAGCCCGCAGAAAGATGCCCGTTCGAAAGAAAAAACAGGTCCTCTCCTAAACCATCCATGGTAAAATGTTCCGGATCGGGTTTCATGATCTTGAAGTAGAGTGCAACAAGAAAGTCGGCACTGCCAAGCGGACCACCCGGATGACCTGATGAAGCCCCGTTGACCATGCGTATAACATCGCGGCGGACCTGCGTGGCAATTTTTTCTAGTTCCTGGATTGAAAGCATTGCGATAAATAAGAATTATACATTTAATAATCAGGGAAATGTGTGGCACAAACATAAAAACGCAACCATAGCAAAGATATTATAATAACGTATGGCCATCGGCAGCGTGTTAATAAAAAAAGAAAAGATTTGAAAGCAGCCGTGTGATTTCCAGTTCTAAAGTTGTGACTTTTGTAAAATAAACCACAAGGCACGCCGGTCGCGGTAAAAAGAATCTTAAAAACATGAAACGTTTAATCTTTCTTGTCCTCAGCACGCTTGCCGTTTTTTCATCGGCGCAGGTAACCGCCCAGCAGACTGAAAAAAAATGGGTGGATTCGGTGTACAACTCACTGACCCCGGAGCAAAGAATCGCCCAGTTGATGGTCATCAGGGCATATTCCTGGAAAGATTCCATTTACAATGACAGTCTTGCGAACATCGTTAAAACCTACAACATCGGTGGTGTCTGTTTTTTTAAAGGATCACCGGTAAAACAGGCTGCCCTGACGAACCGCCTGCAGCAGGAAACCACGACACCCCTTCTCATTACCATGGATGCGGAATGGGGCCTGGGCATGCGGCTCGACAGCGCATTTTCATTTCCGCGGCAGATGGCATTGGGAGCAATCGCCGATGACTCCCTGATCTATGAAATGGGGCGGATCATCGGCCGAAGCTGCCGCCGGCTGGGAGTCCGGGTTAATTTCGCCCCCGTGGCCGACATCAACAACAATCCGAAAAATCCGGTTATCAATTTCAGGTCCTTTGGTGAAAACCGGGATAAGGTGGCGCATAAAAGCGTCCTGTATATGAAAGGCCTGCAATCGGAGGGAATCATGACGACTGCCAAACATTTCCCCGGTCACGGAGACACTGACAACGATTCCCACCTCACGCTTCCTGTTATAAACTGCTCACGCCACCGCCTCGACTCACTCGAATTATTTCCGTTTCGGGAACTGATCCGCGAGGGGGCCATGGGGATGATGGTTGCACACCTGTACGTTCCTGCACTCGATTCGATGAAAAACATCCCGGCAACCCTGTCTGAAAATGTCATCACAGGCCTTCTCAGGAACGAACTCGGCTTTAAGGGATATGTCTTCACGGACGCCCTCGACATGAAAGGTGTTACCAAATATTTCAAGCCCGGCGATATTGAAGTCAGGGCCCTGCAGGCCGGGAATGACATTTTGCTGTTGCCCCAGGATGTTGAAAAGGCCATCCATGGAATAAAAAACGCAGCGGACAGCGGATGGCTTGCCGCCGGGTTGACGGAAGTAAAATGTAAACGCATGCTTTCGCTGAAATACAACCTGGGACTGGCATCAAGGCCACTGATACGTCTTGAAAACCTGGTCGAGGATATCAATCCCCCTGAAGCCGAAATGGTGCGGCAGAAAATGGTGGACCAATCCATGACCATCATTAAAAACGATCTGCAGATAATCCCCCTGGCCGGACTTGACCACCGGAAAATCGGGGTCCTTTCCATCGGGGATTCATTGCCCAACAGGTTTCAGTCAACACTTTCGGGCTACACGCCGGTGAGTGCCTGCAATGTTCCACGCACCTTTTCCAGAAGGGTCGCCGACAGCATTGTCAGCCAGATGAACTCCTGCGACATTGCCATCCTCGGCATTCATGGCATAACCAGCAATGCATCAGAATCATTCGGCATGACAACCGATATGACAAAGCTGATTGACACCCTGACCCGTGCTGACCGAACCATTCTTGTCCTTTTCGGCACTCCGTATTCACTGGAGAAGATTCCGAATACGGGTAAAGCGGAGGCAATACTCGTTGCTTACCAGGATAATGAGGCCACAGAACTTGCAGCAGCCGAGGTGCTCTTCGGAGGGATCGCTGCCGGCGGCAAACTCCCGGTAACTGCAGCAACATTCCCGATCGGGACAGGAGAAGCAACTGAAAAAACCCGGTTGGAAACTGTCATGCCCGAAGAGATCGGAATACCCCGCCATTCCCTGGATATAATCGATTCAATCGCTCAAAACGGCATAAACATGCGCGCCTACCCGGGATGCCAGGTTTTACTGGCCAAAGACGGGAAAATATTCTATGAAAAGGCGTTCGGCCAGCCACGGTATGACGACACGGTGAAAGTTACAACACAGCATATTTACGACCTGGCCTCCGTTACGAAAGTGGCAGCCACAACACTCGCAATTATGAAATTGGCCGACGAAGGCCGGTTAAGCCCCGATGACAGCCTCGGAAAATTTCTGCCCATGCTGAAGGGCAGCAATAAGTCGGCATTGCGCATCCGGGATGTGATGACACACCAGGCAGGGCTGCAGGACTGGATCCCGTTTTACAAACTGACCCTGCGCAATTCAGTGCCTGATCCGGCGATTTACCAACATGAACCATCTGCGGGATTCCCGGTGCGGGTGGCACAGGACCTTTACATCCGGAAAGATTATTCCGACACTGTTTTCAAGCGGATCGCCGGTTCACCCCTGCGGACCACCCGGGATTACAAGTACAGCGATCTCGGATTCTACCTGCTCCGGCTGGTTGTTGAACGGATCATGAATCAACCTTTTGAAAAATACCTGGATGTGACTTTTTACAAGCCCCTTGGATTGTCAACCATGGGATTTAATCCCCGCAGCAGGTTTGACATCTCCAGGATGATCCCCACCGAGTACGACAACGAATTCAGGAAGCAGCTGGTATGGGGCGATGTGCACGATCCGGGAGCTGCCATGCTTGGAGGCGTGTCCGGACATGCAGGACTTTTCAGCGATGCCCGCGATCTGGCGGTCCTGATGCAGATGATGCTCCAGGACGGGAGTTACGGAGGAAAACAATATTTATCGGCAGCCACCGTACATGAATTCACACGGGTTCAGTTTCCCGGCAAGGGAAACCGCAGGGGGCTCGGGTTTGACAAGCCGGTCATGAACGCTTTTCTGGACGGCCCGACATGCAAGAGTGCCTCCGCTCAAAGTTTCGGTCATTCGGGGTTTACCGGCACGTATGTGTGGGCCGACCCGGCCAGCGGGCTGATCTTTATTTTCCTTTCAAACAGGGTCTGTCCAAGTGCCGCCAATCAGAAATTATCGGAGATGAACATTCGCACAAACATTCACCAGGCTGCATATGATCTGCTGCAAAGATTTCAGATCAAATAGTTATCTTTGCAGTTCAATTAAACGTTCATCCATTTTAATCCGCGATACAATGAATTCAACCTTAAAAGCAAGTCTCATCTGGATCTTTTCAGTGATTTTCACCCTGGCCATTGCCATGTATCAGCGCATGACCGGCCCTACCTATCCGGTTCGGGGGCATGCCGAAATCGGCGGTCAGCAAATAAAGTTCAAACTCATCAGATCGTACGATTTATCGGATGACGCGAAGGTAACTGTCATTGTTCCGGATACCTCCGTCAAGGGTGAACTCATGCTTCGCCGGTTCAAGAGTTTTGACAAATGGATTATTCAACCCATGCAGCGTCACGGTGACACGCTCATCGGAGCGCTTCCGCACCAGGCTCCCGCGGGCAAAGTGATGTATGAAGTTACCCTGGTCAAAGGCGACCAGCGCGTTTTACTCAACGATCACCCTGCCGTGCTGCGTTATACAGGATATGTTCCGCGATACATCCTGTTCCCGCACATCTTCTTCATGTTCTTTGCAATGCTTTTCTCAACCCTCACCGGCCTGATGGTCATCTTCAGAGGCAAAAACACTTATTTATATACATGGATCACAGTAGTCTCCGTTGGAATCGGGGGACTGATCCTCGGTCCCATTGTTCAGAAATTCGCTTTTGACGCTTACTGGACCGGATGGCCCTTTGGACACGACCTTACCGACAACAAATCCGTCGTTGCATTTATTTTCTGGGTTGCCGCACTCTTCGTCATGAAGAAGAACCGCGAAAACAGGCTCTGGCCAATCGTGGCATCGGTGGTATTGCTTGTTGTATTCCTGATCCCCCACAGCGTGCTCGGTTCAGAGACCGACTTCACCAAGGAATCAAACATCCAGACAACAAAATAAATCTGATTTTCTCCATTTCACTATTTCACTTTTTCCCATGGTTCTTACCTATCTTATCATCTTCATCACCGTTGTTATTTCGGCTTATGCATTGAACAGTGAAGAGTGGTTTCCGAGGCTCCGGTTCAACGCCTATGATGTGAAACACAGCAACCAGTGGTACAGGTTTCTGACCTATGGATTCCTGCATGCCGGTTACGTGCACCTGTTCATCAACATGCTGGTGCTCTATTCGTTCGGAGTCATCGTTGAATCCTATTTTAAGATTTACTTCCCGGGAAAGGCAGGATTTTATTTCATCCTTCTGTACGTTGGGGGGCTGATAACTTCCATCGTACCTTCTTATGCAAAACATAAAAATGATGTTTTTTACAATGCAGTCGGGGCTTCCGGGGCTGTTGCAGCGGTGGTCTTTTCAAGCATCATCCTCTACCCTACCGGGAAAATTTTTCTATTCCTTATTCCAGTTCCTATCCCCGCTCCTGTTTTTGGGGTTCTCTATGTGGCCTACGAATATTACATGGCCAAAAACAGCCGCGACAACATCGGGCATGATGCCCACCTGTGGGGTGCATTGTTTGGGTTGATATTCACCATCGCCCTCAAACCCGGACTGATCAATATTTTTCTGCAGCAGATCGGATTTATGTAAAAAGGTTGATGCGGGATACGTGATCCGGGATGCGGGATGCGGGATTGGTCCGCCTGTCCGCCTGTTCACATGTTCACCTGTTCACCTTTCTGCAAACAAATCCTCGCATCCACCGCCACCACCCTGTCCTTTGTACCCAGCAACGGGTTGAAGTCCAGTTCCACGATCTCAGGGGCCGCTTCAAGCAGTGCTGACAACCGCAGGATCACGTCGGCAAACATCTCTTCATTCACTGCATCCTGGCCGCGAACTCCTTTTATGATTTTGTAGCTTTTCAGGCTGCGGATCATCGCAAGCGCCTCTTCCTTTGAAATCGGGGATAACCCGCGGGCAACATCCTTCAGAACTTCGATGAAAATACCGCCCAACCCGCACAGGATCAGGTGGCCAAACTTCGGCTCAAACTTGGCACCAACTACAAGTTCAACCCCCGACAGCATCGGCTGGATGAGAACTGCCGTGGTGTCTTTAATCCGGATCATCCGCTCAAATTCCAACACCACCGCTGATTCATCCTTCACATTCAGCACGACCCCGCCTACGTCGGATTTATGCACCGGGCCGACCACCTTCATCACTACCGGGAATCCAAGTTTTTTTGCTCCAAGCACTGCATCCTCCGGTGTTGTCACCACCGCCTCCCCCGCTCTCGGGATCCCGCACGCATCCATGAGACCCTGGATGGCTTCCGGTGAAATATACCCGTCGGATGAACCATCCACAATGGTCCGGATTTTTGCGAAGTCAACCTGGGGCAATTCCGGTTCAGCAGCGGCCGGCTTTGGCGTGTTGTAAACTCTTGCCAGTGCATTGCCAAAGGTCACTTCATCGGGAAAGAAAGCATGCCCTTTTGCCACAAATTCAGCGACCTCTTCGCGTGCCGTGAGCAACGATGGCATAATCGGAAATATTGGTTTGGCCGAAGATTTCATTTTTTGATCCAGAAGGGCATACACATCAAATACAGGTGTTAAGCCCGGGGTGCCGAAGATCACGGCCATTCCGTCAATCTCGGTGAATTCCCTGTCGCAATAATCGAGAATGGTTCCCAGTTGCTGAGCAGTTCCTGTTGCCAGGAAATCGATCGGATTGGCCACCGAAGATCCCGGGAAAAGTTGTGTCAGAAGCTCCACTGAGGCCGGACTTTCGATGTGCGGAACATTCAGCCCGGCTTTTGAAAGGGCGTCCGTGAGCATCACGGCCGGTCCGCCGGCATGCGTAAGTACAGCCAGGTTTGCTCCCCTGAGTTCCGGGAAAGTAAAGACAGAGGCCACGCTGATGAGATCTTCGCGGCCGTGGCACCGCACAATCCCCGCCTTGCGGAAAAGTGCTTCCACTGCATCATCTGGGCTGACAAGGGCTCCGGTATGCGAAGATGCGGCACGGCT
>JBAXDH010000028.1:0-35773 GCA_037141055.1 bacterium
CGCGACGGCAAACAATACCAGACGGCCACGCTGTCGGGGCGTTGCTGGATGACCGAGAACCTCAGTTTCGGTATTGGTTTGACCGGATTGCCTGCACTACCGCAAACAGACAATTGCATTGCAGAAAAATACTGTGCCCCCGGTGATGCCACATGCAGCAGCAACGGCGGTTACTACCAATGGGATGAATTGATGGACTATTCCGTGTCAACATGGACCAAAGGCATTTGCCCCCCGGAATGGCATGTGCCGTCTGAAACTGAATTCCAGCAACTCATCGACAACCTGGTGCCCGGTATCGGAGCACCCAATGCAAATGCCTCGGTGGCACCTGAACTGAAGGATTTCTTCCTTATCAATGGATTCCACGCTTTACTGGGGGGCTTCAACTACCTAGACAATTCATGGGTATTCAATGCAACACCTCTCTCCGCTGCCATGTTCTGGACATCGGCCGGCAGCAGTTCGGATCGCAGTGTTGCCCGCGGACTCAATATTTTCACCCCCAGCATATCGAGATATGCGGGAAGCAGGGGAAATGCATTCCCCGTTCGATGCATAAAGGATTAGGTCATTTTTAATTGTACTTTTATAGGACTTTTTGACGTCATTCTCAGGATGAAAATCCAGGTTCAATTTTCTTGTTTCCTTCTGTGGTTCCTGGTTTTTCTTGTACCCAAGGAATCACGTTCACAACTGACTGTCGTGCAGGGGTCGGCGATCGGGCTGACACCGCTGGAATTTGTCCAGAATTACCTGGTCGGTTCAGGCGTCACGATTTCAAATGCCACTTACAATGGTTCATCCGAGCCGTTGAACAGCACCAACCGCCTGCCCCTTAAGGCAAGGGACCAGATAGGTTCTTTTTCAAATGCAGGAATGGCTCAAACACAGCTGGGAATAAGCGGCTGGGTTGTTCTTTCCTCCGGGTATGCTGAGAAAACCAAAGCGGGGTCCAACCCCAGCGACGACATGTGGGGCAATAGCCAGCCCGCTGAAAGCGATCCGGACCTCGTGATACTTGCCGGCAACACCATCCATGATAAATCGGTGCTCGAGTTTGATTTTATCCCGCAAACGGATGCGGTCACCTTCAGGTACGTTTTCGGATCCATTGAATTCGACGCCTTCTGCGGATCCATCAATGATGCCTTCGGCCTGTTTTTAAGCGGGCCGGGAATTTCAGGGGGCCTCGGGTTTGTCAATAATGCAGTCAATATTGCCTTACTTCCGACCAGCATTAATTATGTCACCATTTTTAATATTTGTGCCGCCGACCAGGGAAATCTTGGATCGGGACTGTATTCCTGGTGGAATGTTAAAAAAGATTTTTATTCCTTTAACCGGCTGACGTACGTGTTCACGGCAACTTATACGATCGTGTGCAATCAGACATACCACATGAAATTTGCGATCGGTGATGCACAGGACGGCGTGCTTGATTCAGGTGTTTTCCTGGAACAGAACAGCTTTTCCAGCAACACCTTCGCTCCCGCCACAAATTTTTCCAACCCCTCAACCGGAACGCTCCTGGTGCCAGGATGCAGCACAACCGATTTATCCTATACCATCCCGCAGGCAAAAACATCGGACCTGGTCATCGACCTGGCAATCCATGGTTCCGGAACTGCCACCCAGGCGGATATCCTCCCCAATCCATTTCCGGCCCAGGTGATTATTCCGGCCGGACAAACCCAGTCCCCTGTCATTACCATACAGGCTTTACCGGCGGGGATTCCGGGACCAGACAAAATTCTTGTGATCAAGGCATCCGTGACAACCTGCGCAGGTACGAACTCGGCAATGAATGACTTTACGATTAAATACAACGACATCCTTTCAGCTGCCGTACCACCCGTAACTTCCTGCTCCGGAAGTTCATCAACACTCACCGCGATTGTGGCCGGCGGACAACAGGCCGTCCCCTCAAACACTTACAATTACCTGTGGAGCAATGCATTGACTACATCGTCGATTACGCTCAGCCCCGGTCCCGGGCATCATCCATATTCAGTCACAGTTACAGATGCCTGCAACCAGACCATGGTAGCGAATTCCTGGATAGATGTTGGCACTGTTCCCGGTGCCGCCGGTCCGATTACCGGTCCAGTTGCCACCTGCACGCCTGCAAGCGGCCTGGTCTATTCGGTTCCTCCGCTCAGCGGGGCCGATGATTATGTATGGACGTTGCCCCCCGGTGCGACAATTACGGCAGGAAACAATTCCAATTCCATAACGGTCGATTTCAGTGTGGCAGCATCATCCGGGAATATCAGCGTAAAAGGTCACAACATCTATTGCGGGGATGGTCCTCCGGTATCAGTTCCGCTTACCATCAACCCCTCCCCCGTGCCGGCAGGCACCATCAGCGGTTTAAATACGGTATGCCAGGGATCTGCGCCAGTCATCTATTCCGTCACACCGGTTACCTATGCCACCGGTTATGACTGGTCGGTACCGGCCGGTGTCACCATCGTAAGCGGAGCCGGCACGAACCAGGTGTCATGCATCTTCACGCCATCCGCTGTTTCGGGCAATATTTCAGTTCGGGGTGTTAACCCCGATTGCGGCTATGGCATTCCTTCGGTCATGGCAGTTACAGTCAATCCGCTTCCGGGCAATGCCGGGCCGATTGTCAGTGTTTCCGGGTCAGTGGTCTGCCAGGGCCAGTCCGGGGTGACCTATTCCATCGGTGCCGTTTCATCTGCAACGGAATACATCTGGACCTACACCGGGACCGGGGCTGCCTTCACCAACAACGGGAATATCCTGGTAATCGATTTTTCTGCAGCAGCAACCTCCGGGAACCTCCGCGTTACTGGCCGGAACAGTTGCGGCGATGGTTTGCAATCACCTTCATTTGCCATTTTAGTTAACCCAAAGCCTGTCGTAAGCTTTAATGCATGCAATGCGGTTATAACAACGAAGAACGGCCGTCCCATATACCTGAAAGGCGGCCACCCGGCAGGCAGCAGGGGGATATACAGCGGTACAGGTGTTGCGATGGCATCTCCCGGCGTCTTTGTGTTCGATCCGGCAAACAGCAGCGTTATTGGCGGCGGGACCTCCAATGCCGTCAGTTACCCGGTTAAATACACCTATACCAATATTCATGGCTGCGCCGACGATCAGTCCATTTCAGTCGCTGTATACGGGTCAAATGCAAATGATCCGTGCCCCGGAACGGTAAAAGATCACCGGGACAACCAGGTATACCCGACTTTCCCCGTAGGATCAGGAATAAATTCACGCTGCTGGATGGCGGCAGATTTAAATGCCGGCAGTTTCATTGATAAACTGCAATCTCAAACGGACAACTGTCTTATCGAAAAGTACTGTCTGAACGACCTCGCTGCCCGGTGTGACCTTTACGGAGGCCGTTACCAGTGGGGCGAAATAATGGAATACCATGAGACCGGCACGTACCAGGATATCTGCCCCGCCGGGTGGCATGTATCCACAATGAACGAATGGGACAACCTTGTTAATGCATCGTCAGGAGACGGACTCGCAGGAAGTGCCCTCAAGGACGTTATCGGAGCAAACGGGTTCCACGGGCTGCTGGAAGGCATGCTCTATGGCAACAGCACCTGGGTTTTTGGTTCCGGGCAGAACACAGGAACCATGTACTGGACGACGGTCCCGGTATCTGCAAATTATGCCGCCGCCCGGGGCCTCAATATTTTCAACCCCAGCGTATCATATTATCCTTCAGGCCGTGCCAATGCATTTGCGGTGAGATGCGTCAGAAACTAGATAAGTCAGCCATGAAAATTCTCCTGATTGAAGACGAATACGAACTCTCCCGCTCCATTGCTGAGTATCTTCAGAAAGAAAATTATCTCTGTGAAGCAGTTTTAAATTATGAGGATGCGATCGAAAAGATAAACCTCTACCACTACGATTGCATTGTTGTCGACATCAACCTGCCTGATGGCAGCGGACTCGACGTCATACGGGCTCTCAAGGAGAATAAGTCTGAAACCGGTATCGTGATCATTTCTGCCAAAAACTCCCTGGACGATAAAATTACCGGGCTGGAGATTGGTGCCGACGATTACCTTACCAAACCATTCCATCTGCCCGAACTCAATGCCCGTATCAAATCCATCATCCGGCGCCGCAGCTTCGGCGGAGTGAACGAAATTGTGTTCAATGATCTGCGGGTACTTCCCGATCAGATGGAAGTTACAGTGAAGGGGCAGGCCCTGACCCTGACAAAAAAAGAATATGACCTGCTGGTCTTCTTCATCGCCAACAAGGACAGGGTTCTTACACGCGAAGCCATTGCAGAGCATCTGTGGGGTGACGAAATGGACATGGCCGATTCATTCGATTTCATCTACACCCACATTAAAAACCTCCGGAAGAAAATCATGGAGAAGGGCGGGCTTGACTATATTAAAACCATTTATGCGATGGGCTATAAATTTACCGACCAATGAAGTTGCTCACCCGCACAACACAATCCTATATCCTGATATCTGTTGCTGTTTTCATAATCAGCGGGTTGATTTTCATCCACCTTCTCAATAATATTTTCAGAAGGCAGATTGACGAAAACCTCAATGAAGAAAAATTACTGATTGAGCAGACAATCAATTTTTCAGACAGTGTTCCGGACTTTCGCCTCGTATTTGGCCACATGATTGATGTCACAATCCTGAACTCACCGCAAAAGAGATCAGGGTATATCAGGGATACACTTATGTATGACAGTGAGTTGGGCACATTTGCTTCTTTCCGTCATTTGTTCGCCGAGAGCACCTCCTTCAGGCAAAAAGGTTATACGGTCAACATTTACAAGCCGTTGCGGGAATCGGAAAGATTAATTACCGAAATTATCATCTCCATCGCACTGGTATTTATCAGCCTCCTTCTACTGCTTGTGTTTGTCAACTATTTCATCACCAGGCGGGTCTGGATCCCTTTTTACCGGATGCTCCATAACCTGGGAAAATATGAAATCCATCAGGAGCAACCGCTGGAACTTGCGGAAACGGATATCTACGAATTCAACCTCCTGAAACAGGCACTCGAAAAGATGTCGAAAAAAATAAGACAGGATTACATGAATCTGAAGGAATTCAACGAGAATGCGGCACACGAATTACAAACGCCCCTTGCCATCATCAAATCAAAACTTGAACTGCTGATTCAAAAAGAAAACCTGGATGAGAAACAATTCCAGCTGATCAGCGCCGTTTTTGAAGCGACCACGCGCATGTCAAAACTGAACCAGGGACTGCTGCTCATCTCCAAGATTGATAACAACCAGTTCCTTCAAACCGAAGAGATCAGCCTGACGGACCTGCTTGATAAAACCATCGGGCATTTTGCCGAAATGACAGAGCACCTTGGCATTATCGTTTCAAAGCATTATCATCACCAGGTTGTGCTTCACATGAATCCAAACCTGGCTGAAATATTTATCACCAACCTTGTATCGAACGCCATCAGGCATAACCTCAGCAATGGCACCATCGACATCACCGTGGAGCACGATTCATTCATGATTTCAAACTCGGGACATCCAATGAAAACTGACCCGTCAGAATTGTTTCAGCGGTTCCGGAAATCGGAAAACAATCCTGATTCTGTGGGGCTTGGGCTCTCCATCGTGCAAAAGATCGCCAACCTTTATCATTTGAATGTCAACTATCTGCACAGCGAAAGAAACCATATTTTGAAAATTTCTTTCAAATAATTCTCCACTACAAAATTTCAACAGAATCAACCATCAATTTTGCAGCATTATTTTTTGATGCACTGCGATCTATGAAAAAAATACTGTTGATATTTATTCTTGGAATTTTAAGCCCGATAATTTTTGCCCAGACAAAAACAGAATTACAGGTTTCAGAACTTCAGAAACCAATCACCGAATACATTTCAAAAAATTTTCAGGGGTTTTCGATTGATAAAATTTTCAAAGTCGACGCCAAAGGCGTTATAACCTATGATATCTGCGTGAACAAAGATAAAACACACGAAAAGCTTTTCTTCGATAAAGACGGAAAATTTTTACGAAAGGAATCCTGCTCCCTTCAATGTTGCCAGGGTCCGGAAAAAAAATAGCATCTTAATAATCAATAACCTTTAATCACTAACCATTAACCCTTAATTAAAAAATCATGAAAAAAGTAGCATTATTCGCCCTGATGGGCATGTTCAGCCTTGCAGTGTTTGCCCAGACCCAGGAAAAAGCTAAACCTGCTGAAAAAAAAGCAGAACCAGCCAAAACCGAAACAGCTAAACCTGCAACCAAGGAAGCAGCCAAGCCAGCCGCCAAACCTGCAACCAAGGAAGTAGCCAAGCCTGCTGAGAAAAAAGCTGACGCTCCTAAAAAGTAATTTGGCTTTTCATAAAAATGGTCAGATCAAATTGATCTGACCATTTTTATTTACCTTTGTAACCCATTGAAACCAATAATTTAACATCCATGAAAAAATTAATGCTTATAATGATTGCGGCCATGTTCTCGGTGGTGGCATTTTCACAGGACAAAAAATTGACCGAACTCAAACCAGCCCAGTTACCTAAAGAGGTAACAAAATGGATTTCCCAGAATCTTTCGGGGGGCACCATTGTACGGGCCGGTAAAATTGAAGAAAAAGGGGTGGTTACTTATGGCGCCGTGGTGGAAGCACGTGGACAGAAACATGCCTACCTGTTCGATAAAGATGGAAAATTCACAGGTAAAGGCGATCAGCTTTTTGACGGGAAGGGTCAAACTCCCGCAGCAAAACCTCCGGTAAAATCATCTCCGGCAACTGATGCAGCTCCAAAAAAATAAATGACTGTGATCGATTTCGAAAAGAGGATGTTCCAGGAAGGTCGTCCTCTTTTTTATTTATGATATTTTCTCATTGACCGCAGAAAGGATATCTTCTTCTGCGGCTTTTGCTTTTAACACCAGTTCATCCGCCTGTTTCATGATCCCGTCGAGGAAAGCTTTGTCCTTAAACCCGCTGCCATTGACCTTTACGTTCAGGTAAGCGCCGATAACCGCCGAACGGACGCAAAGTGCACCCACACCAGCATCGGTTACCGAATTGGGGTTGCCGGTTTCAACCATGGCCCTTATTATTTCAAAAGACCCGAAGGCCTTTTGCATCGTTCGGAACGGCACCTCGATGGCATACCTGGTGGCAGCCTGGATGGCCTCCGTACGCTGTTCCTTTTCATGATCGGTACTTTTAGGCAAACTGAAGGCATCCATTATTTTATTGAAAGCCCGGGTATCTTCATCTACCAGGAACAGCAACTCGTCCTTCAATTTCTGCCCTTTTTCGGCCCAAACCGAAAATTCTTCCCAGCGCTCATCCCAGCCGGCTTTATGCGACGAAAGGTTGGCAACCATGGTTCCCAGCGAAACTCCCAGTGCAGCAATGTACGCAGACACTGATCCGCCGCCCGGGGCGGGAGATTCAGAGGCCGTTTCATTGGCAAATCCTTCGGCTGTCATGACAACCAGCTTTTTGTCATTTTTATCCTCCAGCAGGTATTCGATCACTTTCTCCCTTGGGTTGAAGGGTTTAAGATCATCAAGCCCGAGTGATTTCACCGCAATCATGATAATCTCCTCCTCGGAAATACCTACACTTCGCTGCTGTTTCCTCAAAAAGTACTTACCCGCATCAATCAATGCCTTTTTGGGGACTAACCCGACAAGTTCCGACCCCGTTACGCGCATTCCCCGCTCCATCGCTTTTTCACATGACACCTCAAAAGCCTCGTGTACCGAAGTAATGCTGATATTCGTCAGGTTGATGGAGACCTGCGCAATGCCATATTCTTCAATAAACCATCCGATCGCCTTACAGGCTTTTAAGGCTCCAGGCACCCAGACCTCCCTGCCCTGTTCATCTTTCTGAATCTTCCCGGTAATCGGGTTGCCTTCACGAACTGGCCTGCCTTTTTCACGGATGTCAAAAGCCACCGCATTGGCGCGGCGGGTGGAAGTAGTGTTCAGATTGATGTTGTATGCCACCAGGAAATCGCGTGCACCAATTGCAGTGGCGCCAGCATGCGGGTTAAACCGTGCCGGTCCGAAATCAGGTTTCCACTTCGGATCCTCAAGCTTCTTTGGCAACCCCTCATATTCGCCCGACCGGCAGTTGGCCAGGTTTCGCCGCTCAGGCAGCAGGGCAGCACTTTCATAGCAATAGACCGGGATTTCAAGCTCCTTCCCCACCCTTTCGGCAAGTTTATGTGCATACTTTGCCGTTTCCTCCATCGTGATGTTCGCAATAGGCACCAGCGGACATACATCTGTAGCGCCAAAACGCGGATGCTCTCCATGGTGCCTGCTCATGTCAATCACCTCCGACGCTTTTTTAATTGCCCTGAAAGCAGCCTCGATTACAGCATCAGGGGTTCCCACAAGGGTCACAACGGTCCTGTTTGTGGCGGCACCCGGATCAACATCCAGCAGCCTGACTCCCTCCACTTTTTCAATTTCATCGGTAATGGTTTTGATCACGCTCATGTCGCGACCTTCAGAAAAATTAGGGACACACTCGATCAGTTGCTTCATCAGAAATGGCGGAATAGCGAAGTAGCGAAAAAGCGAAACAACGGATGATTCACATTGCTTTTCGACTTCAGGTTAATTTTTGCAAAATTATGTAAATCTTTGATTTTTTTCATTTTGCTGTTTCGCTATTTCGTTACTTTTGTTTAAAATTTAACAACCCCCGTCAACCATGAAAAAGTTACTATTTGTATTGTTTCTCCCTATGGCAATTATTCTTATGCAATGCAAACCGAAAGACAGCCGCAATCAGCAGGGTGCGGTGCAGTTTATCAAACAAACGACCGTCGACTCCATCATTATCAAACTCACCGGGCAAGCAGGCGAAGCAAATAAAACCCGCATCGAAAAAGGGGTGAAGCAATGCGCAGCCCTGTGGACATCGGCAGACGGCACCGATCAGGACTTTGAAGCATTGTGTCTGAAATGCTTTGTCGGAGACCCGGCCAAACTGGATTACCTGTTCAAAAGGATGTCTGCCAACTGGGAATCCCTGTTCGGACACTTCAACATGATCAGCCTTGACCTGAAGAGGGGAATGCACCTCGACATTGGTGAAATGCTTGACATTGATGAAATATTTGGTGCCTACGAACCGGGCTCGCACTTCAACGACGATTTTTTCAACAACAAGATTGCATTTATAACAGCCCTCAATTTCCCATTCTACCCGCTGAAGGAAAAAGAGGAACAGGGACCCTCCTGGACCCGCACCCAGTGGGCGCATGTGCGTATGGGCGACCTGTTCACCAGCCGCGTGCCGGCAGAGGTAAACGTAAAAATCGCGGAAGCCCTCACTGCCGCTGACAACTACATTTCCGGCTACAACATTTATGTGGGGAACCTGCTGGACGACCAGGGAAAGACCCATTTTGACAAAGGGATGAAACTTTTATCGCACTGGAATCTCCGCGACGAACTGAAAGCCAACTACAATAAAACTGAGGAAGGACTTCTGAAGCAAAAACTGATCTACCAGGTCATGCTGCGGATCATCAGCCAGGAAATTCCCGACAGCGTGATCAACAATCCATCCTTTCAATGGAACCCAGTGACCAACAAATTATTCAAAGACGGCAAAGAGGTTGCAAGTTCCCCGGAACCGGACACCAGGTATGCCACCCTTCTGAATCTTTTCAACAAAAACAAACTGATGGACCAGTACACGCCGATGTATCCCGATTTCATCAGTCGCTCTTTCGACGCCGGCATGGAAATTCCGCAGGAACAGGTTGAAAAACTCTTTACAGAATTCTGCACTTCAGCCCAGGTAAAGCAGGTTGGTGACCTTATCAGCAAGAGACTTGGAAGGCCTTTACAACCGTTCGACATCTGGTACGACGGATTTAAAGCCCGCAGCAACATGAACATGGATCTTCTCGACAAAACAACCCGGGCCAAATACCCAAATACACAGGCTTTCGAAGCCGACATTCCGAACATCCTGGTCAAAATGGGTTTCAAACCGGACAAGGCTAAAGAAATCGCATCTCATATTACCGTCGATCCCGCCCGTGGCAGCGGACATGCCTGGGGTGCCCAGATGAAGGGCGACAAAGCCCATCTCCGCACCCGCGTAGGCAAGGACGGCATGGATTACAAAGGCTATAACATTGCCATCCATGAACTCGGGCACAATGTGGAGCAAACCATATCGCTCTATATGGTAGATAATTACATGATGCAGGGAGTTCCGAACACAGCTTTCACCGAAGCCTTTGCTTTTAACTTTCAGAAACATGATCTCGAATTGCTGGGTATCAAAGACAACGACCCGGATAAGGAAGCGATGGCTGCCATTGATAATTTCTGGATGAGTTACGAAATCATGGGCGTTTCATTGGTTGACATGAAAGTGTGGAAATGGCTTTACGAGAACCCTGCCGCAACCAAAGAGCAACTCAAAGAAACCGTGGTAAAAACAGC
Source organism: bacterium (assembly GCA_037141055.1). Lineage (GTDB taxonomy): Bacteria > Bacteroidota > Bacteroidia > Bacteroidales > FEN-979 > CAIVAT01. Next base: position 10,463 of record JBAXDH010000028.1, read on the forward strand.
CATCGAAGTCTGGAATCAGTATTATTCGCCGGTATTCGGGATAAAAGACACCCCGATCCTGGGAATATACTCGCACATGATTGACAATCCGTTGTACCTGTCAAATTACCCGGTTGGACATCTCATCGATTTTCAGCTGGACCAGTTCCTGAAGGGCAAAAATTTTGCAGATGAAGCAATCCGGATATACTCTGCTGGCAGGATGATTCCGCAACTCTGGATGAAAAATGCGGTTGGCAGCGAAATATCGATAAAGCCTCTGCTGGATGCTACGGATGCCGCATTGAAAACGCCCTCACTCACAGCAGCGTCAAAAGCGAAATAATTTTAATCAATACTTAACGTTCAAGGCAACCTTTCTGACAGGAAGGTTGTCTTTTCATTACTTTTTTAGCTATTTTTGTAAAAAAAACACGAATTATGAAAAAAATACTTTTTACTTTTTTATTTATTATTCCCGTTCTGCTTCAAGCGCAGAATTTCACAAACATCTGCTCTTCCGGGCCCGCTTTTTACAAAAAGATGAATACCAACACCCTGAAAGCCTATAAAACTACCAGCTATTCTTTGCCCGGGGGAGGCGACACAATATTTTATTCGTTCCCGATTATCCGCGATACTGCAGCCGAATGCAAAGACACAACCAAAGGATCGATCCTTGGCCGGAAAATTATCCGGAACAGTTCAACCTGGATGTTCCATTTTTTTAACAAAAACAAGGACACCATCTACATCTATTCCAAAGCCCTGGTGGATGACAAATGGCGTTTCTCCAAGCTCACCTCGGGAACCTACCTGGAGGCCACAGTAACATCGATTGCACCCGATAGCGTCATGGGTACGATCGACGATGTGATGAGGATTGAACTTCAGGCCAAAAGAAACGACGGCATGCCTATGGCAAGTCCGTGGAATGGCAAATACCTCAAACTCAGTAAACATTACGGACTGGTCAGGACCTTTGATATGACAAATGTTCCGTTCGATACAACCTACTATACCATGGTAGGCAAGTTGAAGCCCGTGATCGGTATCCAGGATTTTGGATGGAAAGAAGTTTACAACTTCAATATCGGTGACGTTCTGCATTACTCCGGCTATACCAACTCTTCCGTCGGAGGCCCGAGCACCACATGGAAGGAAATCCAGAATGTCTTCTCCAAAACCACGTATGGAAATAATGACTCAGTGGTTTACAAGTTCGACCGTTGCAGGAGTACCATCACCAATCCCGGCAACAATCATGTGTATATCCACGATACGATCGTGACCAAATACAAGTTCAATGTGATGGTGCTCGATTCATCGATCATGCGTTTTCCCGACATGTTTGTCCGTCAGAACGTTTACGCATCACAGTTCGACCGGTATATGAAAGCATTCAACAACCGTCAGACAAAGAGAATCACTGAAGACAAATACCGGTATATCAACTCCTGTTTTGTAATCCCGACCGGAAGCGTAATGCTTTACCGCAATTATTCCGAGGGTCTCGGCCAGTCTGAATATTATCGCGACGATCAAACTACCCAGGAGTATCAGCACCTGGTTTATTTCAAAAAAGGCACTGAAACCTGGGGTGCTCCCGTCGGAACCCAGTGTTCACCTGTTCTGGATGTAAATGAACCGGCGATCACAAATTCACCGCTGGTGAAGATCATTCCAAACCCGCTGAAAAACCAGTCACAAATTATCATCGAAGGAGTGCAGTTAAACGGCGACGAAATGTTTGTCCTTTACAATCTTGTTGGCAGAGAAGTGGCCCGGATGAAAATCAATTCAACGACAACAACCCTGGAAAGGAACAATCTTCCTTCAGGATTATACATCTTCGTGTTAACCGGAAAAGAACTTTCAACGAAGGGAAAACTCGTTATAGAATAAAATTCGCCAGGGGGTTTCACCCCTGTTTATTGAAATTAAGAAAAGAGGCTGTTTCACATGTTGATCCGGCCTCTTTTCATTTCCTGGCATACTGAGCGTTTGAGTTTGCTTTTCTTTGCAAACTCAAATAGCCGAAGTATAGGATTTCGCGATGATTTTGCCGTTGAGGATAATCTGTTCGGCCTTGTTGCTCCCGTAAGCATAAGGCATGTACGAATAGGATGGAATCGGCTTCGTGATATAGCAGTTGGCGATTTTACCGCGGGCAATGCTTCCGTAATCATTGCTCAGTCCCATGGCATATGCGCCATTGATGGTGACTGCGTTAATGGCTTCCTCCGGAAGCATTTTATATTTAATGCAGGCCATGGAAAGGATAAACTGCATATTCCCCGAAGGGGATGAACCGGGGTTGAAATCGCTGGCCATCGCAACAGGAAGGCCGGCATTGATCATTTTTCGCACAGGTGCATAGTCCATCTCCAGGAAGAACGCTGCTCCCGGGAGTATTGTCGGCATCGTTTCGGTTCCCAGCAAACATTCTATTTCGCTGTCACCCGTAAACTCAAGGTGATCCACAGACAAGGCATTATGTTTTACCCCGGTCTGAATCCCGCCCGAGAAGTCAAGTTCATTGGCATGAATTTTTGGGCGCATGCCATGTTTAAAACCTGCCGCCAATATCCTGTCAGTCTCATCCGCAGTAAAAAACCCTCGGTCGCAGAAAACGTCAATAAAGCCGGCAAGTCCTTCTGATGCCACACTGGGGATCATTTCGGAGATAACATGGTCGACAAATTCACGCAGCCGTCCTTTGTATTCAGCCGGCACTGCATGAGCGCCCAGGAATGTGGGAACGATCCTCAACGGAGAAAGGCTTTGCAACGTGCGGATCACGCGTAACATTTTGAGCTCATCTGCCAGGTTCAACCCGTAGCCGCTCTTGATCTCCACCGCCCCGGTGCCAAGCATCATGATCTCATCGAGCCTGGTCAACGCCTGTTCAACAAGTTCCTCTTCCGATGCATCATGCAGCCTCGCCGCCGAGTTCAGGATTCCTCCACCACGCCTGGCAATTTCTTCATAGCTCAATCCCCGGATCTTGTCGATATATTCAATTTCACGGCTCCCGGCATACACCAGGTGCGTGTGGCTGTCGCAAAAACTTGGAAAGACCATTTTCCCCGTCGCATCGATCACAATGCAACCGGAACCAGCAGCGTCATTCGCCGCATCCCGCATCCCGCATCCTGCATCCGGAAACGGCATCACTCCGAAATCTTTGATTTTGTCGCCTTCAATCAGCAGCCATGCATCTTTAATGGTTGTAAGTTCCGCCATTGCCTTCCCTGAAACCAACGGCCTTGGATTTTCTTCAACCTGAACGAGTTCCCTGATGTTTTTTATGAGGATGGCCATCCATTCTGTTTTAGGATTACGAAAGTAAGCATTTTTGCCAAAACTGTGGAGTGGTGAAATCCTGCGATTTCATTATGGTCAACCACGTTTATTCCACTATCTTTCTTTCATTGAAAAGAATGTCAACTTCTCCCCTGCTTTTGACACATTCAGCCAGCCGGTTTTTAAGTTTCCAGCAGGTCATCTGACGAAGATCAACCAGGCGCGACAACTCGTAGGTTGATACTGACGGGTCGTGACAAACAAGGTACACAATCCGGAATGCCTCGGTAATGGGAATATGGCAACGGTGAAAGATGGTATTTGCAGTTGCGGACTCATCTTTTTTACATCGCGTGCAACGACGGGCAAAGGGTGTTTTACCTTTGCAGTAGTTCGTATTCCCGCACTTCTGGCAAACAAACCCGGTTTCCCATTTTTTTTCTGAAAGAAATTTCAGACAATCTGTTTCTGTCGAAAAAAATCCTTCAAGTTCAAGAATATCAAGTTGCTTAAATAAAACCGGCATTTATTTTCATTTTCAGAATGCAAAAATAAAAAAAATAGTGATACTTATGCGATTTATCAAAAAATAGTTTTTATCTTTGCAGCGTCATTCAAATAAACTGATTTATGAAAAAGCTGACTTTTATTTTAACCTTTCTCGTACCGTTAATGTTTGTTGCCTGCAGTAACAGCACAAACGCCAGTGAAAACCCCGTCAATGAGATCATCGACGGGCAGGTGAACAAACTCACAGCTGAACAGTTTCAAAAACTGGTTTGGGATTACAAATCAAACCCGCAGACATGGGTTTTCAGCGGGGACCAGCCGTGTATCATAGATTTTTACGCCGACTGGTGCAGGCCCTGCAAGATGGTGGCCCCGGTGATGGATGAACTTTCAAAAGAATACAAGGGAAAAGTAAGAATTTACAAGGTAAATACCGATGAGCAGCGCGAATTGTCAGCATTGTTTAACATCACCTCCATTCCGGCTGTGATGTTCATCCCAAAAAACGGTAAACCGCAAATGTCGGTTGGTGCCATGCAAAAACCGGCATACGTGGAACAGATCCAGAATATCCTGTTGGTAAAATAGGCTGAACAGGCATGATATTCCCTCTTCATCCGAAAAATAATCCGTAATAATTTCAACATTCATTTTTTAATTCATATAAGATGGTAGAACACTTAACAAAAGCAACCTTCATGGAGAAGGTCTTTAATTTCGAGCAGAACCAGGAGTGGAAATTCGAGGGTACCATTCCTTGTATCATTGACTTTTATGCAGACTGGTGCGGTCCCTGCAAAATGGTGGCACCAATCCTTGAGGAACTTGCAATCGAATATGATGGCAAAGTAAACATATATAAGATTGATACAGAAGCCGAGCAGGAACTTGCAGGAGCATTTGGAATCCGCAGCATCCCATCGATGCTTTTTGTTCCGTTGAATGAACAGCCGCAGATGTCGGTTGGCGCATTGCCAAAAGATTCGCTGAAGCAGGCGATCAGCGATGTGTTGCTGAAAAACCAACAGGCGAACTAATCTTTTGCAACCCTGTGGAAAATGATTCCACATTTGAAATGTCCGGGCTACACATAGCGCCCGGACATTTTTTTTTCATGCACTTCATTTTATTATTGATTGATCACTTTTATACCCGTAAGTAAAATATGAAAAAGGGAAAGGGAAAATTTCAACCCCCATATGGGTCGTATCTTGGTAGTTCAAAGGTTCAACATATTATCACCGGCCCCATCGGGGTCGCTAAATCGTATCATTACCCTTGTTTTACCGATATCGCGCTCCGCCGGAGCGCGGTATTTTCACTATTCGATTTTCTCTTTTCACTCACTGGTATAAAAGTGATCAATCAAATTTTATTATTTACATTGCACGCTGAAACAGCCATAATAAGTTATCAGGGAGCATGAGAATAGGGATAATTGGAACCAGGGGAATTCCGAACAACTACGGGGGGTTTGAGCAATTTGCGGAACACCTTGCCGCTGGCCTTGTTAAGAAAGGGCATGACGTCTGTGTTTACAATTCTCATACCCATCCATTCAGGGGTAATACCTGGAATGGGGTAAAAATAATCCACCGGGTTGACCCTGAAAAATACATTGGCATTCCAGGTCAGTTTGTTTATGATTTTCTCTGCATTTGCGACTCCCGGAAACGCAATTTTGATATTTTGCTTCAATTGGGATATACCAGCAGTTCCGTTTGGCACAGGCTTCTGCCCGGTAAAGCGAAAATAGTCACCAACATGGATGGTCTCGAATGGCAACGCGGCAAATACTCAAAATCAGTACAGCGTTTCCTTAAATATGCCGAAAGCCTTGCTGTCAAAAGCAGCACCCTGCTAGTTGCCGATTCAGAATATATACAACACTACCTGGAGGATCTTTACCAGATATCCCCTGCCTATATTTCTTATGGGGCTGATATTTTCTCAACCCCTGATCCCGGTCGGTTGTTGCAATTCGCTGTCGATCCGAAAAAATATTTCCTCCTGATTGCCCGGATGCAGCCGGATAACAATATTGAAGAGATTATCAAAGGCGTTATAAATTCGAAGACGACCTTTCCCCTGCTTATCATTGGCAACATAGACGGCAGATTTGGGAAAAAAATGGTGCAGGCCTATTCTTCTGAATTAATACGGTTTATGGGCCCCATATTTGAAAAGGAGACTCTGAACCAATTACGGTATTTCTCCAGGCTATATTTTCATGGACATTCTGCAGGCGGAACGAACCCCTCCCTGCTCGAAGCAATGGCGGCATCGGCAACTATTTGTGCAAATGAGAACCCTTTCAGCCGGGAGGTTCTCGGCCAAAACGCATACTATTTTTCTGATTATCTGCAGGTTTCAGAGATAGCAAGGAAATTGGTGAACCAACCTGACTCCGCGTTATTTGTCGAAAACAATATAAGCAGGATAAAGTCAGGGTACGCTTGGCATGAAATAATTTCCAACTATGAATCAGCTTTTACCGACTTGCTTACCAAATGATCACTTTTTTTACTTAGTTTTGGCAGACAAACTCCAAATATACCGAAGGTTTGCCCGGAACGTATTCACGCTATATCCCAATTATTTCAATTACAGGGGACTTTGCCCTTTTAAACACACTGTTTGTTGCCGGCTTCTGCTTCCAGCGGGGAGATGGAACAACCTTTGCAGCAAATTATCTTCTTTTTTACACTTACCTGAATTTAACCTGGCTGATCCTGGTATTTGTGTTCAGGGCCAATAAACCTGACCGGAATACAAGTAAAAAATTATTGTTATCAGCCTATGTCAAAATCATCGTGTTTTTCTTCTTCCTTTTCCTGGTATATTTTCAGGTCACGTCTCTCTCGTATTTTCCGCGTTATCTCATAAAATATTTGTTCATTCTCTTTTTTACACTTCTGATATCGTGGAAGTTCCTGCTCTATTATGCTTTTTATTTGTATCGCAAGCAGGGCTATAATTTCAGGGATGTCATCATATTGGGGAATTCTCCGTTGACAATGGACCTCAGGAGGTATTTTAACCAAAACAAATGGCATGGATACAGGCTGCTAGGCATCTTTGGTGAGGACCTGGATATTGAGAAACAGGTCATTGGCAGGTGGAATGAAGTTGACGATTTCATGAAGCAGACACACGTGGATGAAATTTACATAGCACCGGATTGCATTCCTGAGAGTGTGATGCAGGAAATTACTTCGATCATTTCGGAATATCCTGTTAAGATAAATTTCCTGCCTGACCTTGGCAGATTTTCTTTCAAAACTACCGAACTGGTCAGCTATGGTTCATTGCCCCTGATACAGATACACCAGGGGCCATTGAGTTATTGGTACAACCGCATCGTAAAGCGTGCTTTTGATATCGTCCTTGCGCTACTAATGATTGTTGTTGTTCTTTCCTGGACAACCGGCATTATGTACTTGATTTCCCGGTTGTCCACCTATGGAAGTGTGTTTTTCAGGCAAAAGAGGACCGGCATTGATGGCAGGGAATTTAGCTGCATAAAATTCAGAACGATGAAGGAAAATCCCGACTCCGATCTGAAGCAGGCCACCATGAACGATAGCAGGGTCACAAATATTGGAAAATTTTTACGCAAATACAGCCTGGATGAACTCCCTCAATTCTTCAATGTCCTGATGGGGGACATGTCCGTTGTTGGTCCCCGTCCGCACATGCTGGCACATACCGAGCAATACCGGAAACAGGTGAAAAGTTACATGATCCGGCATACGGTAAAGCCGGGGATTACGGGACTGGCCCAGGTGCATGGCTATCGGGGTGAGATCAGGGATTTCCAGGATATCAGTAACCGGGTAACATTTGATGTGCAATACATAGAGTTGTGGACTTTCAACCTTGATCTGAAAATTATACTGTTGACGCTTTGGGTTCTAATCCGGGGGCAGAAGGAAGCGTATTGATCCGGATCTGTTAATCCTTCAGTATTTTACAAGTTTAGAAACAGGATGATTGTAATTAACAAATGCCCTGGTCATCCTTGAATAATGGGACTGACAGGGCGAAGCTTTATCAGGTTAATAATATCAATGAGCATATAGCAGGATCCGGATTTTATCCAACGGATTAGAAATCTTGCCAAAAAATCTCTCAACCGCAAGCAAGCATAGGCAGTGTTCAGGAAATTTGCCCGTAATTATAAACCATTTCTTCGATATTTAAGGGAATGGAGCGTCAGTATTCCTGATATCCAGGCACTTGTTATTCCGGGACGGGCCCCAATTACTTATAAGGAACTTTATCTAAAAGTCGAGACTTTAAGGAGTGCCTTGTGTGATGCCGGGTTGTGCAAAGGTCACGGAATCCCCTCCCAATGCCTGACCCTTCAATAAAAGATATCGCATATATTCTGCAAACCACAGGCTCCACAGCTCAGCCAACGCTAGTTCCAATCACCCATGAAGCTATTAGTTTCAGATGCCTTACTCCATTGTATAAAATACAGAAAAAAGGAGGGTCGATCTGCCCTGGAATTTACAATATCTAAAGAAACTAACAACACCCTTTGAAAACACGAATTAACCCTTCATACAAATCCAACAGGAAGTGCTGAAAAACAAAATAATTTTTGCAGGAATATCAACTCTGATTTTTGTTCTAATTATCTACATCGTCCATCGCCATGTTTTTTACCATCCTGTGGCAATTACCATTGAAATCAGGAGCGATTCAGTTGAACACAGCCAGCTTTATTATGACACTGGAGGTGGATTCAATTCCGCTGAAGTCATTAATCAACGATATTCAACCAAATCAACATTCCGGAAGATCACCTATACGATACCTACCTGGAATGTGCATTATTTCAGGATAGACCCCGGGAGAAGGTCAACCAAATTTGAGGTAAAAAGGATAACAATGAACACCGGATCACAATCAATCGAATGGAATCCAAAAGCAATCCTCTCGGGTTTCACACTGGTTGACCTGGTTCGAATTGATTCAGCAAATCATTCCCTGCTGATATTAAAACCAATTAACGGAAAAGATTCGCAGATCATTTGCAAAAGCAGTCTGATTGACCAATTTAACATTGTGGACCATTTTACAAAGAGGCTCTGCTACCTGGCGACAACCCTCCTGTATTTGCTTGTGATGGCAATGATCTTCTTCATCAAAAAAAATATCAAGGCTCAAATTAATCTGAAATATCACGATATTATCAACTACTGTTCCCTTATTTTCAAAAATGCCGATAAAACCTACGTTCATACTATCATCATTCTTTTCTTATGCAAGCTGATCCTTGTTTCTGTCCAGCAAATGACAGTTTATGGCAATTACGTGCATGATGATGCTTTATTCATTAGGCAGGCTTACTCAATAGCCGCTGGCAATTGGCTTGGCGATTACGACAGTTTCACGCTGATAAAAGGATTCATTTATCCTTTATTCATCTCCCTCTCTTCCTTTTTTGGAATTCCTTTGTTTTTGGCTCAACATTTATTATATGGATTTGCCTGCCTGGTTCTTGTCCGTTCATTTTCTGCAATAATGAATGGAACATCAAGGAAAGTTCTGTTGTTCTCCATACTATTATTCAACCCGATGGCTTCCTCCGATTTCACACTGCGGATTCTGAGGGAGTCGCTGTATACTTCGCTGACCATGATTGTAATCGCCGCTTTCGTTGGAATGTGTATGAGCAGGAAACACAGCAGCAACTCGATCTTACGATGGTCCTTACTTGCCTCTGTCTCTTTATTCGCCTTCTGGAACACCCGTGAAGAGGGATTGCTGATCTTTCCTCTCATTGTTGGACTGACTGCCTTTTCAATACTCACCATTTCCCCTGAGATGATGCCAGAAACATTGAATCAGCGGACATTGCGTAGAATAAGCGCAAGCTGGAAACCGTCAATAATTTTTCTTTTACCTTTTATAATATTATTGTTTGGAAACTTCGTCGTCGCTTCGATTAATTATTATAAATACGGTCGTTTTGTAACAAATGAAATGAAATCAGAAGCATACACAAGTGCGTTTTCTGCCTTATCTGATATTAAACAGAATACCAGGCATGCAAATGTACCTGTGCCCGAGGATGTACGGATAAAGGCATATAAAGCAAGCCCGTCATTTGCAGAACTGGAGTTTTTTCTTGAGGGCAGTGAAAATGGATTCCTGAATTACGGAAACGGGGATAAAAAGGAAATAAGCGGGGCAGGATTTATGTGGGCATTCAGGGAAGCTGCAGCCCGGGCCGGATACCATTGCTCATTACCTCAGTCACAGGAATTCTACGAGCAAGTCGCCCGGGAAATCAACCTGGCGTTTAAAAAAGGTACACTTGAGAAATCAGAAGCATTTACAGTTTTTGAATTCACACTGGACCAAAGGCTAATCGCACCGATAAAGGAGTTACTTCGAAAGGAATTGGTCTTTATTGCTACTTTCCATGGTTATTCATCTCAGGCGTCTGATTCAAAAGGTGACGATAAATCATTTGCACGTTTTCAGAACATCACCAACGAAGCTGTCTACTTCCCTAAGGACAACGCCTTTAAATCTTACCGGTTTATCATGATCAAATATAAAATCATGAATCTGGTTGCTAAAATCTATGGCATCCTAAATCCCCTAATTCTTGCCATCTCGCTATTATCCTTCATGTTCCTGACAATTGTTCTGGCATTCCAGACGAAAGGGGCCGAAACAGTTGACACATGGCTGTTTCTCTTCGGTTTCTTATACCTCGTAATAACCAGGATGCTCCTGATCGCTTATATTTCGGCTTCACAATGGTATGCAATCAATGGAATTTATTTAAGCCTGGTTTATCCATTTCTGTTAAGTTTTGAAATTCTTTCCATTTTTGCAGCAGTGGATTATCTGAAGAGGAAGAGACAACTCGCATGAAATTCATAGGAATCCTGCACTCAAAACTGGTTTATAATCACAGGACACAAGTCCTTACAGATCATATCGTTTCCTGTCTGGCGGAAAATTCAGCTGTTCTTGATATCGGCTGTGGAGACGGGAAAACTGAGGCATTGATAATTAAGAAGCATCTCTATGCATAACAAGTGCGAACTGACCATCCTTATGCCATGCCTGAATGAAGCGAAAACTCTGGAGACATGCATACGAAAAGCCCGGACATTTATTGAATCATATAACATATCTGCTGAGATACTGATCGCAGATAATGGATCATCAGATGATTCTGCCAACATTGCTTTAAAAGAAGGAGCAAGGATTATACAGGTACCAATAAAAGGCTACGGAAGCGCATTGATAGCAGGTATCAACGCCGCTAAAGGAAAATACATCATAATGGGAGATGCTGATGACAGTTACGATTTCCTTGATCTGGCAAAATTCATCAATAAACTCAGGGAAGGGTATGATTTTGTGATGGGCAACAGATTTGAAGGTGGAATAAAAAAAGGCGCCATGCCTCTAATACACCGATATTTTGGAAATCCTGTTCTCTCATTTACCGGGAGACTGTTTTTTAAATCACCTATCAACGATTTTAACTGTGGATTAAGGGGCTTTGACACGGAAAAAATAAAAAAACTGGGGTTGGTAACTCTGGGAATGGAATTTGCCTCAGAGATGGTTGTCAAAGCAACGATCTTTGGGTATAAAATGACAGAGGTTCCCATCATTTTGTACCCGGATGGCAGAAATTGCCCACCTCATCTTAAAACGTGGCATGACGGTTGGAATCAGCTTGTTTTTTTGCTGATGCACAGTCCTAAATGGCTTTTCTTTATCCCTTCTTTACTTTTCTTTTTCATCTCTGTTGGAGGATTACTTTGCCTTCTACCTGGTACAGTGTACTTTAATAAGGTAGGGCTCGACATCCATACACTGACAATAGCTGGATTTATGGTCATTTTATCCTACCAATTGTTTCTCTTCGCTGTCTTTATCAGAGTTTTTTCACTCAGTCACGGGCTATATATTGCCAAAAATAAACATAAGTATTTTTACAATATATTCAGCCTGGAAAGGGGAATAATCTTTGGATTTATGATGCTCATTTCCGGCCTCGGTATTCTAACTTTTCTGTTGAACAAATGGATTGACCTGGATTTTGGGCGAATCCAAAATGTAAGTTCCACATTTCGTTTGTTGATACCATCAGTAACGTTGATTTCACTTGGTATCCAGACTGTTTTTGCCAGTTTCTTTCTGAAAATATTAGGTATTAGTTCAAAAATATCATATCCCAATGAAAACCCTTGATTACTATATTCAAAGCAAAAGGTTTAAAAAAGCCGGAAAATTCATCAATCCAAACAGTAAATTACTTGACATAGGGTGTAACCAATGTGAATTCTTTTCATTCCTCTCAAACAAAGGAATATACGGTATTGGCATTGATCCTGACCCGGTACAACCATTGGCAGCGATACTTCGCAATGTGAGGTTTATTAATTCTGAATTCCCATCTGAAAAACTTGACGGAGAGATTTTCGACACAATCAGCGCACTTGCAGTATTTGAGCATATTCCAGCTGCCAGTCATGGAAAATTCACGCAATCCTGTAATGAGTTGCTCAAACCAGGAGGAACTATAACCCTCACAGTGCCATCCCCGATTGTAGACTATTTACTTCATTTGCTGAAATTTTTCAGACTAATCGACGGAATGACGCCTGAACAGCATCATGGATATAATCCAGATGATAATACAAGCATTTTGAGCATGCAGGTTTTAAACTTATCTTACATGAAAAATTTGAATTTGGCTTGAATAATCTATACGTTTTTGAAAAACATTCAAATGAATCCATTCCGTCTGATTCGAAAAATTAAAACCAGGTGCTACTATTATTACATGCAATACTATGCAGGTGATATCCCCTTATTTGACGCTTCCTACTACCTGGAGAACAATGCTGATGTTGCCGCCTCAGGCATGAATCCATCGATACACTATTTATTGTATGGAAAGAACGAAGGACGACAAATCAAACAACTCAGCGAGGATGAACTAAAAATTCTGAATTCAAAATCATACACGAGGTGGATTCAGGAATTTGATACATTCTCGGAAGCAGAATTAAACAAATTCAGAAATTCGATCCCTGATTTTCAAATAAAACCCTTGATTTCGGTAATTATGCCAGTTTACGACCCAAATCCGGAATGGGTGGCGGAAGCAATTGAATCAGTAATCAATCAGGTTTATCCTCACTGGGAATTGTGCATTGCAGATGATGGTTCAAAAGATGAGGAAATCCGGAAAATTTTATCATCGTATCAGCAGAAAGATTCACGGATAAAAGTTACGTTCCGGGCATCAAACGGGCATATTTCGGCTGCTTCAAACAGTGCGCTTGAAATGGCTTGCGGCGATTATATTGCATTACTCGATCATGATGATATTCTGCCTCTTCACGCACTTTTCCGGGTAGTCAAAACCATAAACCAATTCCCACATTTGAAACTGATCTATTCGGATGAAGATAAAATTGATGAAAACAGCGTGCGCTCTCAACCCTATTTTAAGTGTGACTGGAATCCTGAATTGTTTTATTCTCAAAACATGATAAGTCACCTTGGCGTTTATGCGGCTGATCTGGTGAAAAAAATTGGTGGTTTCAGAATCGGGTATGAAGGTTCTCAGGATTATGATTTAGCATTAAGGTTCATTGAAAGGATAAACAGAGAAGATATTTTTCATATTCCAAGGGTACTATACCATTGGAGAATACACGATAACAGCACGTCCAGTATACAAGACAGTAAAGCCTATGCTTTCACGTCAGGTCAAAAAGCGATTGAGGAACATTTTCAAAGAACAGGAACAAAAGCCTCTGTTGAGCCAATGAACCCGGGGTTTTATAGGATAAAATATGAACTGCCGGATCCATTGCCTATGGTCACATTAATCATCCTGACCAGGAACAAAAGCGATCTGCTGAACAATTGTATCAACAGCATCCTTACAAAGACATCTTATCCAAATTATGAAATTTTGATTGTGGACAATGATTCTGACGAAGAAGAAACATTGCACTATTTAGAAAGGATTCAATACGAAGCTAAAGTACGGTGCATCAGGGATGAGCGGCCATTTAATTTCTCGGCACTTTGTAATAACGGAGTAAATACTGCAGAAGGCGAATATATCGGACTGATTAACAATGATATCGAGGTAATAACTCCCGAATGGCTTAATGAAATGGTGGCAATTGCCGCCCAAAATGGTGTCGGGGCAGTCGGGGCCAAACTTCTGTATCCAGACAACACTATCCAGCATTCGGGTATCATCATGGGGATAGGAGGAGTAGCCAGCCATGCCCATAAACATCAGCATTCTTCCAGTTACGGATATTTTGGCCGGGCAGTGCTGTTGCAGGAAATGACGGCAGTAACGGCAGCTTGCTGTTTAATCAGGAAGTCGACCTATGAAGTAATTGGAGGTTTTGACGAAGTCAATCTCCCTGTTGCTTTCAATGATGTGGACTTTTGCATCAGGCTCAAACGAGCTGGCTTCAGAAACATCTATACGCCATTTGCAACATTGTATCATCACGAATCAGTTTCGAGGGGGAAAGACGACACGGAAGAAAAAAATGCTAGGTTTCAAAATGAGCAAGCTTTTATGAATGACAAATGGGGTACATTCCTGCATAATGATCCGGCCTACAATCCAAACCTTACATTAAAAAACGAAAATTTCGAACTGGCATGGCCTCCCAGAAATTCTTAGACATTTCAACACAAAATTTCTGATAAAGTTATCGATATGAAGATTTATTTCCATGTTGGTCAGGCCAAAACCGGATCCGGTGCCATTCAGAGTTTTCTGAATATAAATCGGGAAATATTGGCAACCCGGTATAAAATTCTCTACCCGAATATTAATTCAACTGACATTGGAAAGGGTATCCTGCACATCTTGGGATTTTTGGATATACCTTTGAATAAAGTGCCTTTAAACTCCCTTTTTCCTGTTCCCCAAAGGCGTCGGGAACATGCAGCCAGGGCATTAATATTGATAATTTTATCATTTCACAGATCATGCTTTCCCGGAATTCGATAATTATTCCTTTTTTTTGTATTATTTGTTGATGTTGGCGATCGAGGAGTTAGTGTATAAACCGGATATGAAAATGAGAGCGATTGTGTTGACTTACGATAAAAATGCGCTTCTTACGGAGCACATGATTTCATGCTACAAGGATTTATGGCCTGATCATCCGTTCGTTTTCCGTATACCTTTTCAATCTGAAGAACGATGTATTGTTTCCCCTGACAGAGAATATATTCATACATCCCCTGAAATTAAGATGACGGTTCTTACGCTGCTCTGCGACCTTCATGATGAGGAGTGGGTATACTGGTGCATTGACGACAAATATCCCATAAAATTGCAAATTAGTCAGATAAGTTCAATTTATGATTCGATTTTAAGAGAGCCTTCCAAAGATATCAGTGGAGTTTTATTTTGCAGAGCGCGACATATGATGGACCCGGACTACCTGACGCCGGATAAGATTTATTTAGGGAATGAACAGTTGCTCGGCCGGAAAGCCTACCAGCAGATCTGGATACATCAGTTTATACGGGTAAAGGTATTGCGACATCTATTTTCCGGTTTTCCGGATTTCATCCCCAAAGCCAGCATGATGGACGGTATGAAGGACCGGTTAGTAAAGCTGGAAATATATAAAATTTATGTGACTGCGGAAAATCATGCGGTTTTTGGAGAAAGCTCCATTGGGAATGTCATTACAGGGAATTGCATTAGTAGTTTAATAAAGAAGGGTTTCCAGGTGCCTTCCTGGCATGAAATAGATTTAACAGTGAATACCATCATAGGTATACTATGAACCATCAGGAACCATCTGATTTTAATACCAAAACCTAAACAATGATACTATGTCTGATATGGAACAAGCCCGACGGAACAGGACAGATGCAATGATAAGCCTGCCGGATTTTATCATCATCGGTGCCCAGAAAAGTGGGACAAGTTCATTGTTTTCCTATTTTAACCAGCATCCTGAAATAATGCTCCCCCGAGAAAAGGAGCTGCATTTTTTTGATTATAATTATTCAAATGGGATCCAATGGTATAAAAGTCAGTTCCCAATATTTCCCCCACAAAGTAACTATATAACAGGTGAGGCCTCCCCCTATTATTTTTATCATCCCCTTGCTGCAAAAAGAATTTTTGATCACCTTCCATGGGTTAAACTGATCGTCCTGTTAAGAGATCCTGCCGACAGAGCCTATTCCCATTATCAAATGTTGCGCATGAAAGAGGTCGAGCCATTGCTGTGTTTTGAGGATGCCATCATTCAGGAAGAAGAACGGTTGGCGGGGGAAAATGAAAAGTTAATCAATGATCCGACTTACTATAGTTTTAATCATCAATCGTTTTCCTATTTAAACCGCGGGCTATATTACAAGCAGTTGAACCAATGGCTGACCTTGTTCAAGCCTGAGCAATTTCTCGTTATCAGGAGTGAAGATTTTTTTTCCAACCCTGAAACAGAGTTGTTGCGGGTTTATCAATATCTTGACGTGAGGATAAAGTTTCCAGATGATTATACCCCTGTAAACAGGGGAGCTTATAAACCAATGAAACATTGCACAAGAGTAATGTTGGATGATTTTTTTTCAGAGGATCAAAAGGCCCTTGACGGACTTTTGAAAAAAATAATTTAATTAACTATGAAAGTATTTCCCAAACTAATCGCAGCAGTACTCTTAACTGCTTTATTTGCAATACTTTTTCAGTTTGCCAAAGGAACATACTGTTATCCGGTAACAGTTTCAATTGAGATGAAAAGCGATCAGGACGACATCTGCCAGATTTTCTATCGAACATTCAAAGGGTATAACGAAGCACAATCTATCATCAAACCTTATACAGGGAATACTTTCAGTGAGATTACATTTGTTTTGCCCTTATCAGAGGTTGAGAATATCAGATTTGATCCGGGATCCCGGTCATCCACCTATCAATTTAAACAAATTGCAATTAGGGTTGGAGATCAATGCAAAAGATATTCAGGAAAAGATATTCTCAATCATTTTGGAATGGTGAACCTTGTGCATATCCAAACTCAGCATGAGGAACTTCTGATTTTAAAAACAACAGGTAGTCCGGACGTCCAGATGAATTTATCTCCTACACTCAATAAAGATTTCGTGACGGTAAATCTAGAGACAAAAATTGCGGTTTTTTGTCTTATTTTCATCCCCTTCCTGACTGGGATACTGCTGATTTTCCTTCGTGGATGTAAAATCTATTCCGTTGTTAAGCGAATGCTGTATTTTGCCCTGAGCTACAATGTTCCTAACTTTTCAACAGGGTATGTAAAAGAATATTTAAAAATCAACAGGGCCATAATTATTTTTTCGATTTTGCTTGCTTTTCTTTCTTTTGGGTATGAATTATTTAATTTCACCTTATCCATTGATGAAGAAATTGAATCTTTTCAAAGTGCCAGCCAATCATATGTTTATATAGTAGTAGGAAGATGGGGGCTGTATTTCTTAAATCAATTAATCATTCCTCATGGCATCATGCCATATCTGCCAACTCTGATTGCTTTGTTTGGCATTGTCGGAACCTCAGTTTTATTTGTTTCAACCCTAAAAGATGGCTTAACAGCAAAGCTGATTTTCAGTGTCATATTTATCACACACCCTATACACTCCTACTATTTGGCATTTAACACCTCGGGATTATATTACAGCATTGGTATGATGCTCATCGCACTGAGCTATTTATCTTTCATAACTGCTGTTGAAACAAGAACATCTGGTTTTAAATATTATTTTCTCTCCATAATTCTCCTCGGATTAGCACTTTCACTTTATCAGGCTTTATTGGCGTTTTTTCTGGTTCTAATTGTTTTTTATTTATTTAATAGTGTATTTCAAAGTGCCGTATTAAACCTCCGGTTAATTGTAATAATTATTTCCGGCCTGTTTGCAGTGACCATCTTAAGTTTTTTATTTTATAAAATCGGCGATAACGCAACAAGGTATTTTGTTCTGGAACCCAGACATCTTAATCAAAAAGCCTATTTGGACAATTTTATTGGCTGGGGAAACATGTCTTTAAACCAGATATTTAAAAACATGACTCAGGCAACGAAAGAATACCTTACAGGGACAGGAGGAATCGGGAGTGAGGTTGGTATTTCTTTAAAAATGGTGATGATAACAATGTCAGTTATTGTTTATTTTATTTTTACAAAGGGATCGGGTAAAATCAAGCAATTGCTCTCAGTGCTTCTGTTGGTTTTCCTGATTTTATCGCCTTTCGCTGTTATGTATATCAATGGTACTGTATTACCCGCCAGAGCATTGATGTCATTGCCATTGATGATAGCCATACTTTGGTTGTTCACCTTCCGACATGCGGGAAACATTCTCAGAAACATTATAGTTGTTGCTGTTTTTGCAATCTTTATAAACAACACATTCATCAACACCCGCATGTTTTATGCAACTTATGTTTCGTGGCAGGCCGACAGAGATATGGCAAATCGGATCATAGAACGTATTTACAGTCTTGATCCTCCAGTTGTTAATGGCCGAATCAAGGTGGTTTTTGTGGGAAATTATCAACACCCATCGAATGAACTCTTTTATCGGTCGGATGTACATGGTGCCTCATTTTTTATGTGGGACAATGGCAACCCCGGACGCATTAATGCACTATTTAGAACAATAGGTATCAATGAATTATGTATTGTTCCGCTAAATAAAATGGCACATGTTGCAAATGCTATTTCTTTAATGCCATCCTGGCCATCGGTGGGATCGGTTAGTCTATTTGAGGACATTGTAGTTGTTAAATTTTCAAACCCGGATAGATAAAAATTTAGATAATGATTGTGACTTAATGAAGGAAACGACAAATTCCGACTTCGACTATTCCAGCATCCCGCTGGGATACTATGATGTCATTACTCGTAGAAAAAAAGGTATAAGAAGCTTTTGGCACTACCTCAAGTTTAAACGCATTATTGACAGTTTTGATGATCATAGTGAATCGATACTTGATATCGGGTGCTTTGCCGGAACTTTTCTGGGTATGATACCTAAACAAACGATTAAAAATCAAATAGGCGTTGATATCTTGGAGGAACAGATAGGTTATGCAAAAAGTAAATACGAAACTCCCTGGAGAGAGTTTTATACAATAAAGGACTTCCGGGATACTTCATTTTTACCTGATATTCAGTTTGATTATATTACAACCATTGAGGTGATCGAACATCTTAAACATCAGGAGATTATCGAACTCTTTAATTTCGTATACTGCAAACTCAAACCTGGAGGAAAATTTATTATAACCACACCAAATTATACAAGTGTCTGGCCTCTGTTGGAATTAATAATTAATAAATTCTCAGACGTCAAATATGAAGAGCAACATATTACATGTTTCAATTATTTTAATGTATTTGACAAACTGAATTTAATAGTCGACAACATGCGTTTGAATTTCAAACTGGATTATAAAACTACTACACACCTTTTAACCCCATTGCTGGCTGGTATCTCATATAAAGCAGCTGAAGATATAGCTTCAATAGTTTCTCCCACCAGATGGAATCTTCCAGTAGGCTCTTTAATATTACTACAATTGAGTAAAATCTCATAACATACAAAGTTCTGTCAAGCCTGGTCACATACCCGCAATATTGAATTTTCAAAATTTTATACGAATGTCCGACAAAACAGTTATCTCCGTCCGGCTAATTTTATTTCTGTATTTTTGTTCATGTTGCAGATTTTGGTTCGCAAAAAGAAACTACAACATTGGGGGGAACCCTGCGGGGTTTATCCCCTGCTTTAATTTTGTAGTCGGTCAGTAGTGATAAATAAAGAAGTTAGTATTGTTTAAAATTCAGAGAGAAAAGAGATGAATAATGATATTGGTATAACTATAACTGCAATAATTCCAGTTTTCAATGGAAAAAAATACCTAAAAATAGCAATAGAAAGCATTGTTTATCAAACGTATAATGTAAATGAGCTAATTATAATAGACGATGGGTCCACTGATAATTCGTTAGAAAGTATAGAGGGGATGAATGCCCCATTTCCTATCTACAAGATCAAACAAAAAAACGTTGGGCAATCAGCTGCGAGAAATAATGGTGTGAAATTAGCAAAATCAGAATTTATTGCATTTTTAGATCAAGACGATTATTGGTTACCCCAACACATTGAAAAATTGGCAGCACCATTTAGGTCAGACCCCACATTAGGCTGGGTATACAGCAATCTGAACCAGATTGATGAGGATGGTAAAACCATCAATATTGAATTGCTAAATTATAGTCCTTCAACACACCCTAAAAGACAGTTGACCGCTTGCCTCGGGCATGATTTATTCATATTACCATCTGCGACTATCATCAGAAAAAGTGCTTTTGATCAGATTGGTGGGTTTGATGAGCGATTATCGGGATATGAAGATGATGACTTATTTTTAAGACTATTTAGAAATGGATGGAACAATACTTATTTAAATGTGCCATTATCTGCATGGAGGTCCCATCAATCTAGTTCAAGTTACTCAAAACGAATGCAAATTAGTCGACGAATTTATGCAGATAAACTACTAGAAAACTTCAGTGATAATAATGAGTTTGGTTTGTACTACAGGCGAGATTATATTGCTCCCAGGTTTTATAAAATTGCTAAGCAAGAATATATGAGAGGAGTCAGAATTAAAAAAATTGAATTATGTAAAGAATCGTACATCGATATTATAAAGTATGCGGCTTACTTCAAATTAAGCATCAAAGAAAAAATCATTATTGGAATCACGAAATATCCAAAATTATTTATTCTGGTGTTTGACTTTTTGTACAGGAAGTAAACTCGGAGGTTGGACATTCCGGCTTCACAAATTGTCCGGGGGCAGCATAATCTGCACCTGAAGATTGTCTCAAACGATAAATTATCTTATTTTGCCATTGAAAAGGAGATTTTTTTTAAATAAATTGAATGTCACACCAGCCAGTAATCACAGTAAATTCATTATCAAAGACCTATAAACTTTACCACTCTCATCGTGATCGTTTAAAAGAGATCATTCATCCTCTGCGGAAATGTTATCATAAAAAATACCATGCACTGAAGGATGTCAGTATCGATATTGAAAAAGGCGAAGTGGTTGGGATAATTGGTCAGAATGGCAGCGGAAAATCAACGTTATTGAAAATCCTTGCCTCAGTGGTAACACCATCATCGGGAAGTTATTCTTGCACAGGCCGGGTTGCCGCCCTGCTTGAACTGGGAGGCGGTTTCAACAAAGACTTATCTGGTGTTGAAAACATCTATTTTATGGGAGGTGTACAGGGATATACAAGAAAAGAGATGCACAAACGGATCCAGGTTATTCTTGATTTTGCCGATATCGGAGTATATGCCGACCAGCCGATAAACAATTATTCAAGCGGAATGTACCTCCGGCTTGCGTTTTCAATGGCCATAAATATTGATCCGGAGATTCTTATAATCGACGAAGCACTTGCTGTGGGAGACTTTCGGTTTCAACAAAAATGTTTTCGTAAAATCAGGGAATTTAAAGACCAGGGAAAAACGATGTTATTGTGTACCCACAGTTTTGACGCTGTCAGAGATTTTTGCACCCGCGCAATCTGGCTGCATGAGGGCAAAATCATGGAACAGGGAAGCCCTATTTTCGTAACAGATTGTTATAAAGCATTCATGACAGCAAAAGGCCCGCCTTTATTTGTTAAAAAACCATCGAAAAATGGACATGTCACCGGCGGTAATGCGATCCACGATGCCGGAACATCCGTTTGGAATACAATTGACTGGGACGATACCGATGGTTGTGATTCGTATGGTTTCGGAGGTGCAAACATTCGTCAGGTAGCCATGTATGAAGTACCAGCCAACCTGAAAACATACAAACTGACCGGAGGCGAAAAGATCAGGGTATATATTCACTTAGTTACCGTTCAGCAGATTGAAAATCCCGAAATAAGTTTGACGTTTAACGGGCGGTTCGGCTCGGCTCTTTTCCAGATTAACAGCCTTCTTGACAATGAGATGATGCCGCCTGGCATAAATAAACCGTCGGTTATCGCCCTTGATTTTACATTCCCACATATTGGCAATGGAAACTATTCCATTTCATTGGGCATTCTTGATGGCATGAATGGTATCCGTCGAGAACTTCACTGGATTCATGATGCTATTGCGGTTGAAGTGGCAAACCCGGACAGCAGGTATAAACTGGGAACACAACTGGTCATTGAAGATGCTGCGATTCAGGTCCACTCATGTTAATTCACTCAATTCCATTTTTGATCAGAAAAAAAATTGCAATAATTCATAATGAAATACTTATCAGTAATATTTTCGATAACATCATCCATGATCAAGCAACGGTACGTGTTTCGCACTCTTGTTATTCATGATTTTAAAAGCAGGTATTTATCTTCATACATCGGACTGCCATGGGCGTTTATTCATCCTGCTGTTTTCGTATTTGTCATCTGGTTTGCATTCACATTTGGCTTAAGAGCCGGAAACACCTCGGCGGGTCTTGCATTCGCCCCATGGTTGCTCACCGGGATGATTCCGTGGCTGTTTATAAGCCAGACAATGATCGTTACCTGCATGGCAATCCCTGAGTATGGATACCTGCTAAAGAAGACCGCTATTAATGTCTGGATCATACCATTAATTAAAATTTTTTCCGGGTTCATTATCCATTTGACACTCATCGGTTCGGTGCTGGTTTTATTTGTCCTGTTTTATGGCATATATCCGGATATTTACTGGATACAGATATTTTATTACATATTTGCCACGCTGGTCCTTCTTACCGGCATTGCCTGGTTTGTATCGTCCATCAATGTCCTGGTGCAGGATATGGCTCATATTGTAAACATCGTGGCAACCGTATTATTTTGGGCGACACCTATTGTATGGCCTTACGGCAAACTTACCGGGAATTTAAAATACATTGCGCTGCTCAACCCCTTTTTCTATATTACAGAGGGCTATCGCTATACATTTCTGGAGCATAGATGGTTCTTCGAGTTTACAGAGATGAATATCTATTTCTGGCTTTTAACCACAATAATTTTCCTGGCAGGAGCCTATACATTTAAAAAATTGAAACCGGAATTCGGAGATATCCTGTAAGTTGTGAAAAAAAAACGCTGCTCTTTCCCAGTTTGGCCATAAATCATATTCTTGATCGGTATCCGAAAAAACGAAGATACCAGCCCAATGAACCTGTCAGAGAATTTGAGGTCATTCGGATTGATCAGCCATTTAACTATTCAGCCATGAAGAATAAAGCCGTTAAAGAAGCAAAAGGCGAATATATCGCACTTCTCAATGCTGGTCTAAATATCTTCTGAATGATGCTGCCTACAGCCCCAACCTTACATTGGAATTTTCAGATTTCAGCCTGGCCTGGCCTCCACGGATAGAATTAACTTGAAATTAAAACATACGCGATACTCAATTATAGATGAGTAATTATATCAAAGTAATCATTGTTGTATTTTTGGTTGTCATCTCTGTTGTGCTTCTCTCTTTCCAGGTAAACAGAACATGCTATCAGCCGACGACTCTATTAATTGAAATCGTATCCGGCCAAAGTGACAAGTACCAGGTTTATTATGATACCGGTCGTGGTTATAATGAAAAAGAGTCCGTGGAGTATTTTTACTCTGGCCTTAAGAACCAGAGAGCCACCTTCCTTATACCATATGCGAAATTTAGCAGGTTCAGAATTGATCCGGGCAGTAAAAACGGGATCGTGAGAATACAGCAAATATGTATGATCAGCGGTTCAAAGTTCAGATGTTGGAAAGGGGATGAATTGCTTTCAATGTTTAAAACATTTGTCAATATAACGGACCAACATATCGAACACGACATGCTGGTTTTGAACACAAAAAACAATGACCCATGTTTCGAATACAATGGAACAATCTCTAATGAGATTAAATTCGAGCTGAATCTGTCAAAGGTAATCGGACTTGTTTGTATATTGCTGGTTATCAATGCTCTTATTGTGTATAGTCTGTTTTTTTACGACCATCTTATTCTTAAAATAAATATTGCTTCTTCTTCAAAATTTCTGCACTGGTTCGTTGATCCAAAAAAAGTTTTTCTTTTTTTTGCCATAACCGGCGGGATGATCACAATATTTGTCACGCCTCCCCTGCAGGTTCCGGACGAACAGAATCACTTCTTTCGCGCTTATCAGATAGCAAGCGGAAAATTTGTTCCCGAAACCAGAAATGATAAGGTTGGAGGATTCATCCCAATTGGAATTGTTAATTTCACTAACAATTTTAATGGAATTTGTTTTCATGCAGAAAAAAAAACAAAACTGGCAACCATTTATAAATCTCTTAACATTCCTTTAAATTCTAAAAATCAAACATTTGCTTTCTTCCCAAATACCGGTTCATATTCTCCGGTTTCCTATATTCCCCAGTCGCTCGCGATAATTACAGGCAATTTGTTCAATGCACCTCCATTGATTCTCATGTATCTTGGCAGAATTTCCAACCTGCTTTGCTGGATAATATTAATCTCATTGGCCATCAATGTTTTGCCAGGGTTAAAGTGGCTTTTTGTTGTTCTGGCCCTGTCTCCAATGTCGCTATTTCAGGCCTCATCCTTAAGTGCTGACGTCGTGACAAATGGATGTTCATTTTTGTTTATTGCAGTCATTTTCAGGCTGGCATTCGATAAAAACGCGTCATTAAATAAAAAGAATTTGTACGTTCTGATCATCTTGCTGGTGCTGATTTCGTTGTCCAAATATGCTTATTCATTCCTGTTTCTTTTATATTTTCTAATCCCGGTAAAAAAATCAGGGACCATGAAAAATTATTTAGTGAATTCTTCAATCCTGCTTATAATAACAGGAGCGACAGTGGCAATTGCCAGTTATATGGTTAACCAAATTTACCAGTCTGTCACTCCAGGTGTAAACTATTATGGCTATATGAGCGGGACCCCGATGGTTAACCCCATCTTACAACTCCAGTATATTATTACTCAACCTTTCACTTATGTTAAAACGATACTGTTCAGTCTATGGACAGGTAAAAGTTTCCTGCTGACCTCCTTTATTGGAAATTTAGGCTGGCTTGACACACCTCTGCCTGATTGGTTCATCATCTTTGCTTTTACAGCAATTGGAATAATTGCACTTGGAGGAGGGAATAAAGAAATTTCTATTCCATTAAGGAGAAAATTTATTTTATTGGTTTGTGCTGCAACAATTATTATCAGTTTGTCAACCCTTTTGTATTTAAGCTGGACCCCGGTCGGGAGTCCTATTATTTCAGGCCTTCAGGGGCGATATTTCATCCCGGTCGCACCTGTCGTCTTTACTCTTTTTTATAATCGTAAATGGATCATTCCGGAACATGTGATCAAACTCATTTCAATTTCTTTGTTATCTGTTTCCTTTGCTGTAATGATCATGGCTTTATCAGGCAGGTATTATGGATGGTAAAT
>JBAXDH010000029.1:0-34415 GCA_037141055.1 bacterium
CAATCGCCGAGAGGATCCCCGATTCGGCCATGCGTGCCTGTGCCAGCTGTGAGAAGAGCATGCCCGACAACAGCAACGCACCTGCCACGATAAAAAAACTGAGGCTCAGGAACAGTTCCGCAAAATCGGTGGAGTGCATTGCCGCCTGCCGGCCCTCCTTGTATACAGGGCTGAACCTGAGCCCGTACCATGCAGGATTGATCCTGCTCATCAGGGACCGCTCAATCCCCGGGAGATCCTTCTTTTCTGCCTGGAACCTGAACGCGGTATAACTGCCAAATTTGTTTGCCCAGATAAGCTTCCCCGCTTCCATGCTGATATATGCTTTCGGGGTTCCGCGGTAGTCTTTCCAGTATTTTTCGTCCTTGTCACGGATTTTTTTCATGTCAACCGGGGCCCCGGCATCCCAGTCACGGCAATTGCCTGCGCCAGACATCCCGGGGAAATCTGGCATCAGTTCCCTGCCTGCAATTTCACCGCCCATCGGCATGATTTCGCTCACGGTGAACCACATGCTGTCTTCATGCAGGGTTCGCAGGGGGCCCATCCGGTAATACGTTAATGCAACGGAATCTCCCGGCCGGGCATGAATATCCGATGCGAGCCAGTCGTTGATAATGATCGCCCGGTTCCCGATGTTTTTTTTGAAGAAGGATTCATTTCCTGCCGAAACGAATGAGTAGGGGGTCGCACCGCCTTTCCCGGAGATTGAATTAGCCAGGTAGGTGAGAATCGTTTCGCATCCCGGGATTGCAGACATTACGGCTTTTGCGGTGGAATCATCAAAAAATACGCGCCCGGTTGTAACCTGGCAGATTTCAGTTTCAGGCAGTTGCCGGATCACAATCCCGGCATCGGCCGGTTTGAGGGATCTGCGCAAAACACTGTCGAGTTGCCGGATATTCAGCGGATGATCGTCATTGTCGGGCGCCAGCAGCAGGTTTGCATTTCCCTGCAGTTCTAACAGCCCGGCCAGTTTGTGTAACGGAAGGAACACGGTAAAAGGTGACGCCTGGTTGTTTTTAAGGCTGAACCGGCCCATTTGATTCTCCTCTGCTATTGCTGAAATCTTCAGGCGAACGGAGACGGAAGGGGTGTTCTCCGACACGAAAGGTGCATTTGACGGGGTTTTGCCCATCTTCTGAATCCGGAGGAGCATCTGGTCACCACGTTTCAGGCCAAGTTTTTCAGCAACATTCCGGCTGATAACGGTTTCATCATCGCCGGGAACTACCGGAGGCCCGTCCCACAAACGGGAGAAACGGCTATCAATGCCGATCACCTGCACCTGGTTTATACGGAGATTACGGTCGCTGTTG
Source organism: bacterium (assembly GCA_037141055.1). GTDB lineage: Bacteria > Bacteroidota > Bacteroidia > Bacteroidales > FEN-979 > CAIVAT01. Next base: position 1,320 of record JBAXDH010000029.1, read on the forward strand.
ATGGCGATGCATTCAGTCAGCAGTGCGGGCGCAACGGTGATCCTGAGCTTCTCTGAAAGTTCATCGGCCAGTTCCTGCCTGAAAAAACGGCCGCTGGTCTGGATTGCAAATCGTATCTTCCCCAGCCGCTCATCCGTAAGGCGGAGGAGGCTGTATTTCACTGAATCGCCGACGACGAGCGCCCCGGTTATCACCGCCGTGCTTACCGCGATTCCTGCGAAAAGTGCAAGCCAGCGCTTTCGGAAAAAAACAAGATTCCGGAATATCAGTTGAATCAGGCTCATGAGCGGGGAACCAGGTGAAGTTTGCCTGAAGTTAACTGGTAAACTTTTTCCATCATGCCGGCCAGCTCCATCGAATGGGTGACAACCACCACCGCAAGATCATGGTCGCGGTTCATTTCAGCCAGCAGGTGGCCAAGTTCCTGCGCGTTGTGCAAATCGAGGGAACCGGTAGGTTCATCGGCAAGCAGCAGGCGGGGCTGGTTTACCAGGGCCCTTGCCACCGCAGCACGCTGGCATTCGCCTGCCGATAATTCCATCGGCCGTTTGTCAAGATGGGCTTTCAGTCCTAGTTTTTCAATAAAATGATGTGCGCGTTCAGCGGCTAATTTCTGTTCCGTCCTGTCTTTCAGCGGAATCGCAGGCAGAAGCACATTCTCCAGCAGGGAGAACTGGGGCAGCAGATGGTGAAACTGAAATACAAACCCGATAAATTTATTGCGGAACCCTGCAAGGCTGTTTTCATTCAGCGATTCAACCGGAATTCCATCCAGCAGCACGCGGCCGTTCGTTGGTTTGTCGAGGGTTCCCAGGATGTTCAGCAAAGTGCTTTTACCAGAACCTGACGGGCCCACAATGGCCAGTGATTCCCTGTTGGCGATGGATAGCGAGACCAGGTCAAGAACAATCGTATTGACCGGGGATTCTCCATTTCCGTAGGATTTGGTTATGTTTTGAAGTTCTGCAAGCATGGTAAGTACTGACTAAAATTAATTTGGGGAAGGACAAAAGTCCAAACTTATAAACGCCGTGCCGGTTTCCATTTGTTCAAAAGGCCGGGGTCAACAGGGAACCCTGCTGAAATTGCCGCCATTCCGCAAGAGTATGCTTCGGTTTTCATGTTCATTTTATCTAATGCAAGGGCTTTGATATACAATGCTTTGCCTTTATTCCCACCGAGGTTTATCACCTTATCGCAGCATGCAAGTGCATCCCGGTACTTTCCGGTCTCCAGGTAGCAAATGGCAAGGGTGAGGTACACTTTCTCGGGCCGGTATCCCTGGCTTATCAGGAAAAGCAGGTCCTTTATGGCTTCATCCTGTTTCCCGAGGTAATCAATGCAAACCATCGCCCTCTGTAAATAAGCGTCATTCAAATCTGGTTTTAACCGAATAGCCTTTCCAAGGTTGTCGTATGCTTCCTGGTATTGGCTTAACCTGCTATTACCAAACGACAGCAGGTAATAAGCCTGGCCATTGGTTGAATCATCTTCAATCAACCTTTTCAGGTAAAAAGTTGCCTCTTTTGACCTGTCAAGTTTTGTATAACAATAACCCAGGTTGAAATTCAGATCTTTTTTCGTACTGTCAAACTCTCTTACTTTTTGATAATCATTTAATGCGCGTGAAAAATCGGATAGTTTGTTTACAAATAATGAAGCTCTGTTATAGTAAAGGTTTGCTAGTTCTGTTCGGTTTATAGGAGAAATCAGGCTGATGGCTGAAGTGTTGTGGTCGACGGCCTGGTTGATTTCATTGATATCAGTATAATACAGCGCGATTTCGTAGTGGGGCCGCCAGTATAAAGGGTAAGTTTTCATTGTATTCAGCCAGTATGACTCACTGTTTTTGAAAGTCCTGAGATACATGAACCCCGGAATAAGCAAACTGAACAAATAAAGGGTCAGCAGAATCGTTCCGGGTATTTTATATTTCGGATGATTAATGAGCGAGGAAAAGAATAACGATATCAGAAGGAATAATCCAATGTAAGGAATATAGGTATATCGTTCGGCTATCATTGCATCTCCGACGGGAATGAATTTCACCACGATGCTTATTGTTACTACAAAAAAGGCAAATCCGAAAAAGCTCAAAGGCCCGGTTTTTCGGGTTATCCAAATGCCCATGGCAGATACAAACAGGAATATGAAAGGATACAGGAACAGGAAAGATGGCGCTGCAGCTGTAGAGCCATACGGATGGATTCCGGACATCTGCCCGGGGTAAACAGCTTTCAGAAAATAAAGAATGTAATTATAAAAGCCGTAAAGATAATTATCATGGGATTCTACAACTCCGAAACTTAAGGCTGAAACTGATTGCTGAGCTTTCAGTGCAAGCAATCCAAAACCGATTGAAAGTGCAAGAAAGGGTAGTTTTTCAACGATCAGAGACTTGCTGAATTTTCTCTTTCTCAGGATGTCTAACAGTATAATTGCAGGTGTAAGCACAACCGCCTGGCCCTTAGATAGCAATGAGAAGAGGAAGAATAACAGGGCTAGTCCATAAGATAATTTGTCACCGTGATCCAGGTATTTTAAATACAAATTGAGTGAGAGTAAAAAGAAAGTTGCGTAGAGAACATCTTTCAACTCGGCAATCCAGGCAACTGATTCTATATGCATCGGGTGGATTCCGAATAACAAGGCTGTGAGCATGGCAACAAGTAAATTGTTTTTTACCAGTTTTTCAACAAACCTGAATACCAGGAAGACATTCAGCAGATGAAAAACCAGATTAACGAGGTGGAAAAACATACCGTTGAGCCCGGCTAACTTGAATCCGGTTGTAAAAAGCAACATTGTTAACGGATGGTAATTACCCATCCAGAACTGGGTAACCAACTTAAAGATTGAAAAATCTTTCAAAAGGGGATTTTCCAGCAGATATCCTTTGTCATCCCAATTGAGGATGTCAAAGCCCAACACCGGAATAAAGAAAGCCGCCGTTGCCACCAGGGGAATTATGAGATAGAAATAGCCTGGCAATGAAGTTTTCGCTTTCGCGTTTTTTTTCTTTGTCAATTTCATTGGTTTGCCGGATTATTTTTTAATTTTTTCGTACACCTGGACCATTTTTTTTGTAAGAATTCTGCAGTTGAATATCTCTTCCACCGATTTTCTGCCCTGCCGGCTCATTTGTTCGAGCATGGCCTGGTTTGAAAGCGTTTCAGAAAGCGCTCCTGCCAGTGATTCAGCAGTATTCGGACGATAAACCACTCCGCCGCCGGTTGCAGCGATAATTTCCGGGAATGCACCAAGTTCAGGCTGAACCAGCGGAACACCCGATGCAAGGGACTCTGCCTGGTACAGTCCGAATGCCTCCCCCTTCAAAACGGGCACGGAGAGCAGTGTCAGCGATCTGAAAAAATCCTGCAGCCCTTTCGTGGTAAAGTCATGCCGGATGTCAAAATCGTCCAGCAGTTGCAGATTCTCGAGTTTCTTTAACTGATGCTGAAAGAATGGGTGATCGTCTCCTGTCATTCCCCCGGTGACTATTAGTTTCAGGTTGTTAAAGCGCGGGTCCATCCTGAGCAGGATAAAGGCATCCACCAGCATTCCGAAGCCGTTTTCTTCACAAATCCGGGATAAATAACCAATGGCCGGCGGTGCGGTTGCAGGTAGTGTAAAGGTGTATTCTTCGGGTTTAACCCCGATATGAACCACATTCATCCGGTCATCCGGAATGTTCATTTTTTTCTGCATGACCTGCGCAAACCAGGAACTGACGGCAATAAAGGCATCCACATCACGGCATTTCTCCGACATCAGCTGCCAGATTTTACCGCGCCACGACTCTTCCATCGCATCAACCCAAACATCTTCATCCTGCAATGAACAAACAACGGGAACCTTCACTTCCTCCCTGATCTGCTTGGCCATTCCGAGTAAAAGGGCATTCGAAAAGTGAACTACATCGGGCTTTTCATGGTTCTTAAGAAAATCCACCAGCCGCCCCAGTTCGTGACTTTGATGTCCCTGCGCACCAAGCAACATTGATTCGGTAAGCTGCTCCAGGCCATGTGCCCTGGTGGAACCTGATTTTTTTGCGGCGAATTTCAACACCGGTTTCGAATCAAACATGTTTTCCATCCATCCTGGCATGTGCCTGAACACTGGAAACTGTTGCTTTAAATAGATGTTGACCGCCCCGTAAAAAACGGGAACATCATTGTTGGTTTTCTCACCGCCGATGGTAAGCGGCAGGTACATCGGCAACGTGATGGCATCATGGCCCAGTTCACGGAGCGAATTCACATAAGCACTGTCGCGGAGACAGTTCCCGCAGTAAAACGTGCCACCAAATCCCGGAACTATATTTACAATCTTCATAAAATGAGTTCAATAACCAAAAACATACACTTTCCCGTCCTGGGCTCCCACTGCGATCATGTTCTGTATAACAGCCGGCGTGCTGAACAGCGCACTCCCGATTTCGTAATTCCACGTTTCAGCACCGGTGTTGAGGTCGAGGGCGTGCAGCCTTCCGTCAGCGGAGGCTGCAATCACCAGGTTCCCGGCAATCACGGGAGATGCATCAACTTTACCCGGTGTTTTATATTTCCATTCGAATGCTCCTGACAAGGCATTGAAACAGTAAATGTAATGATTCTGCGAACCCGTCACAACCTTGCCCGATCCGATTGCGGGCGAGGCAAGGAACGGTCCGCCGCCAGCCGTTTTCCAGAGGACTTTCTTTTGTTGCAGGTCAAAACAGTAAAAGATTCCGTCATAATTGCCGAAAAATGCCTTGTTCCCAAGGATGGCTGCCGAAGCCGGGATATAGGTTCCCATGTCTATTTTTTCCCGGGACAGGCCGGTTTTTACATTCACCAGGTGTAAAAATCCGTCGCATCCGCCAAATACCGCCAGCATCCCGGCAACAGCAGGTGAACCGTTGATGAAATTCCCCGATTCGTATTTCCACAAAGATTTGCCTGTCGCCGCATCCACGGCGTGAAGGTTGTAATCGTAGCTGCCGACAAGAATGACCGTGTGTTTCCGGTCACGGGAAATGGTGAAGTTTGCTGATCCCGAAATCTGGCCGTCTGTTGCGTATTTCCATTTCAGCGTGCCATTCCTGGCATCCAGCGCAAAGAGGACACCTTCCATGGTGCCGGCATACAATGTCCCGTTGTGGATCAGCGGCGGAGCCTCAACCGATGTGCCTGCATTGAATTTCCAGTTCAACTTCCCGTCTGAATTTATTGCATAAATGTAGCCGTCGTTCGAACCGATGTAGATGGTGCCGTTCCAGATTACAGGAGAGGATTTGATGGCGTCACCGGTTTTGAAGGTCCAGAGCAGCCTGAAAGGTAGTTTAAGGGTTGCAGGCGAGTTCCCGGTGAGTTGCTGATCTCCGCGGTATGACGGCCAGCTGACGGAACTTTTATCCTGCGCGGAAGCCGTGGAAAGGATGCAGAGGCAGACCACCAGTAATAAGGTTATTTTTGAAAGACTTCGCCTGACTGTCATGCGCTTCGCTCCTCCTTTTCTTTCAATGCCAGGGCTCCGGTGGGGCAGGCATCGACGCATTCCATGGCAGTATTTGTTAATGCTTCGCGAATGGTGCCGCCAAACGGGACGGTGATGCAGACATCAAATCCCCTGCCTGCGAATGTCAGCCCGATGGACTCACCGCGCTTTTCAGTTATTTCCACACATAATCCGCACCGGATGCACTTCCCGGTTTCATAAACCACCAGGTCGTGTTGGACCGATTTCGACACCATTTTCCGGTCTTCACCGGCGAACCTTTTCCGGTTTGCACCATATTCAGCGGCATAAATCCTCAGTTTGCAACTGTCGGGCTTCCTGCAATCGCAGTGCATGCAGCGCTGTGCTTCGAAAATGGCCTCTTCCCGCGTAAACCCGGCAATGAAGCCGCCGCGGGGCTCAACCCGTGGATCGGCGATGCTCTCTTTTAGGTATTCCTTCCATTCGGGTTTGAACAGGTGCCCGGTAACGGAGTTAAAGGCCGGTGATTTCTCCTCCTGCAATTCCTGTTGCAGAAAGATCCCGGCTTGCATGGCCGCCATCCTGCCCTGCGCGGCGGAGCGGATGGCCATTTTTTGTTCACGTATGATGTTCCCGCATCCAAAAACGCCGGGAATACTGGTGGTGAAATTATTTTTATCAATGCATGCCCCATGTTCATCAGGGCTGAGTCCAAAGATTTCCTGCACCACGGAAGTGAAATTCCCTGTGGCAAGAATGACGGCATCAAAACCCGGCCTGATGGAATTTTCGAAGATATCCCGGGTCACAGCAACCCCCAGCCGGAATTCACCGCCCATTTCTGTTATCATCATGATCTCCGAATCCAGGATTTCCTTTGGAAGAACATCATCCGGAATGTCGTACCGCATTGCGCCGCCCGCTTTTTCATGCTGATCAAAAAGCACGCAAATGTTCCCGGCACGAAGCAGGTAAAAAGCAGCGGATAGCCCGGCCGGCCCAGTGCCGATAACGGCGATTTTTTTTCCGGTATCAGCAGCAGTATTAGTGAATCCTTCATGTTCCCGGGTACCGTAAACTGCCGCCGCCCTTTTTAAAAGGCAGATTGAAACCGCCTGGTCGATGGGCCGGCGTTTGCATGCCTTTTCACAGGGCGCCGGGCATATGAAACCCAGCACCAGGGGTAATGCAATGTCACGGCGAACGATTTGAAGGGCCTTTTCGAAATCTCCTGCTGCAATCAGCCTGTTCATCAGCGGAATATCCATGCCGGCGGGGCATGAAAGGCGGCATGGCGCTTCACAGTCGCCCAGGTGGTCGCTGAGAAGGAGCTCAAGCGCTTCTTTTCTCGCCTCTCTTACCTCTTCGGTATCCGTCAGGATCTTCATCCCCGCTGAAACCGGCATGGCACAGGCAGGTACAAGGTTTTCGCGGTCGAGATCTTTCACCAGGCACACCATGCACGACGGATGATTTGACATCCCCGGGTTGAAGCACATCGAAGGAATGCTGATGCCAAGGGCCGCAGCCGCCTCCATGATGGAGGTTCCCTCGTTTACCGTTACCGGCATATGATTGATAGTTAGTTCTGTCATGCTATTGGATCAGGATGGCATCCACCGGGCAAACCTGGCGGCAGATGTCACATTTTATACATTTCCCGGTATCAATCGTATGTTTCTCATATGGTTTGAATTCAATTGCATCCGAAGGGCAGCGCTGCGCGCATTTGGTACATCCGATGCAGTTGTCGGTGACCAGGTACCGGATGAGCGGGGCGCATTTGCCTGCCGGGCAGCGGCCGTTCAAATGGGCTTCATATTCTTCACGGAAGTATTGAATTGTCGTTAAAACAGGGTTCGGCGCCGTTTTTCCCAGACCGCACAGGCTGCCCTTTGCAGTGCTCAGGGCAAGTTGTTTAAGGTTTTCCAGGTCCTGCTGACTGCCTGTTCCGGCCCTTATTTTTTCCAGGATTTCAAGCATTCTCCGCGTGCCTATGCGGCAAAAGGTGCATTTCCCGCACGACTGGCCCTGGGTGAAAGTGAGAAAATAGTGCGCAATATCAACCATGCAGTCGGTTTCGTCCAGCACAATGAGGCCGCCCGATCCCATCATGGTGCCGGCCTCCCGGAGTGCTTCAAAATCGATCGGCAGGTCGGCCATCGAGGCCGGGAGGCAGCCGCCCGAGGGCCCGCCGATCTGTACGGCCTTGAATTGCCTGTCGCCGGCCATTCCACCGCCGATTTCTTCCACTATCCTGCGGATGGTGATGCCCATCGGAACTTCGATCAGGCCGCCCCGCTTTACCTTTCCTGCCAGGGCAAAGACTTTTGTCCCTTTACTTCCGGGAGTGCCTATCCGGGCGAAGGCCCCCGACCCGTTTCGGATGATCCAGGGGACCAGCGAAAGTGTTTCGGTGTTGTTAATCAGGGTCGGCTTGTTCCAGAGTCCGTTAACGACAGGGTAGGGGGGGCGCATCCGCGGATGGCCCCGCCGGCCTTCGACTGAGGCGATGAGTGCCGTTTCTTCTCCGCATACAAATGCACCTGCTCCTCCGAAGATCCGGATGCTGAAGGAGAAATCCGCACCGAAAATCCCGTTGCCAAGCAGCCCGCTCTCCCTGCAGGTCTGAAGCGCCTCACCAATCCGGAGCACTGCCAGCGGATATTCGGCCCTGATGTAAAAAATCCCATGGCTGGCTCCTGTCGCATAACCCGCTATCAGCATTCCTTCGATGATCCTGAACGGATAGGATTCAAGCAGCATCCGGTCCATAAATGCCCCCGGGTCGCCTTCATCGCCATTGCAGATAACATACTTTTCCAGGCTCTCCTGGTCTTTCACAACCTGCCATTTTTTCCCTGTAGGGAAACCTGCCCCTCCCCGGCCACGCAATCCGCTTTTGTCAATTTCATCAGCCACCATCTGGGGGGTCATTTCCTTCAGGCATTTTTTCAGGGATTCAAAGCCGCCCGCCCGCTTATAGCCTTCCAGGTCCAGCGGATTTGTCACACCCCTGTTTTCAGTGGCAATGTTGAGTTGCGGGCCGAGGAATTCCGACAACGGAGTGTCACGCTGTTCTCCGAGGTATTTTTGAAATGACCTGGGTGCGCCGTCTTCCAGCAAGTTGTCAAAAAGATTATAAAAGCTACTCCTGAAGCGGTTGAAATATCCTTCAGGCTGGAAATGGCTCAGCAGGATCTCCCGCACATCCCCGGCTTTGACCTTGGCGTAAAAGGCAGGGTTTTCACCGGGTTTGATGATTTCCAGGATGGGGACCTGGTTGCAGATGCCCACGCAGCCCACCTCCTGAACATCCACACCGATCCTGGCCTGTTCCAGGGTTTTTTCGAGCTCCGTTTTTACGTCGGAACTGCCGCTTGCCACACAGCATGATCCGAGCCCGATACGGATCTCTCCCTGCATTTTATGCCGGTCTGATGCGACAGCCGGACCAGAAATGATTCCCTTTTTTTTCCGGGTGAGGAAATCAAACAGGAGCTCGCCAACTTTTTCAGGTGCCACATGCCCGTAAGTTACATCGTCGATCCTCACGGCAGGGGCCAGTGTGCAGCAACCCAGGCAGGCGACCTTTTCAAGCGTGAAGATCATGGAAGCATCTGTGTCCTCGTCCCCCTCCAGTTTAAGTTCACGGCGGAAGGCTTCATAAACAAATTGCGCTCCCTTCACATGGCAGGCGGTACCGGTGCATACCCTGATGCGGTGATACCCGGCCGGCTGATGCCTGAACTGGGTATAAAATGTTGAAATCCCGGAAATGCGCGAAAGCGTGATGTCGGTTGTTTCGCAAATCCGTTTCAGGGCCGGTTCCGGCAGGTAATTGAACTCAGCCTGGATATCCTGCAGTATGGGTATAACGGCATCGGCAGTTGCGCCGTGACGGGCAACCAATTGATCGGTTTTTTCGATGATGCCGGAATGCTTTGTATCCATCTTTGCAGCAGGAAGTTTCGGATTTTTGGTTCCTCAGGGTGAATGTTGCTGTCGAAGTATGCCCGGTTAGATAAAATGATATAAAAAGACAATCGTGCCTTCAAAGGCAGGTTTTTTATTATCCTTTATTTCCAGGACGACACTGACTTCCGCCTTGGTTATTCCCCTGAGGTTGATCAGGGAGGCAAGCCTGGCCCTGACCCGTACTTCGCTGTCAACCAGGACCGGCTGGTTATACCTGAGCTTTTCAATGCCGTAATTTACCATCATCCTGATGTTATTTACCTCGACGATTTGTTCCCACAGAAACGGCAGCACCGAAACGGTTAAATACCCGTGTGCAATGGTGGATTTAAACGGACTTTCCGATTTTGCCCGTTCAACATCCACGTGAATCCATTGAAAATCGAGGGTGGCCTCTGCGAATTTATTGATCTGTTCCTGGGTGATTTTCAAATAATCCGAAATTCCCAGTTCCTTTCCGATGTTCTGCTCAAAATCGGCAAAACTGTGGATAATCAGTTTACTCATAATTTATTTTTAAGATTCAACCTGTTCATTTTCTTTTGCGACAAACAATTCAAATGTTTGAGGCGTGATCACTTTAAATTTACTTCCCGGGTAGGCCTTTGAAAAAGTTAATGGAATCCGTGCCTTTGATGTCGGGTTCCATTTAAATTCAAATGCGGTCAAACCTCCATCCCGGTCTTCCACGTAATCAAGCTCCTGTTGCTGCATCGTGCGCCAGAAGTAGGAGTTGCCATATAAGTCATAATAACTGACCACTTTTCGTCTTTCAGATACCAGGAAATTTTCCCATAAGGCACCTGTATCTGTGCGTAATCCCAGAGATGTAAAATTGGATAGGATGGCATTCCTGATACCATTATCAAAAAAATAAACCTTTCTGCTCTTACGAATCTCAGTTCTGAGGTTTCGGCTGAATGCAGGTAAGGTAAAAACCACAAAGGCCTTTTCAAGCAGATCGATATACCGTTCAACAGTTTCTTTATCAGCGCCAATCAGCCTGGAAAGTTCATTGAAAGACACCTCGTTTCCCAGTTGCAACGCGAGAGCTTTCAGGAGTTTCTGCAGAATGGAAGGCCTTTTAATTTTTTCGTATGCAAACAAATCTTTATACAGGTAGCTGTCCGACAACAGGTTTAGAAGTCTTCGCTCTTCCCCCGGATGATTAATTATATCCGGATAGTATCCATAGATTAGCCGCTGTTCAAGTAAACGCCTTTCATCTGTTTCTCCATTTGCCAGTGTCATTTCTTCATAAGACAGCGGAAATAAAAAATGTTCATATTTTCTGCCGGTAAGGGGTTCCCTGATGCTCTCGGCAAGTTCGAACGCAGACGATCCGGTAGCAATGACCTGTACGCCCGGAATATTGTCTGTGATCAGTTTAATTGTCAAACCAATGTTGGGAATCCGCTGAGCTTCATCAATGATGAGTAATTTTTTGCTGCCGATAAAGGTTTTGAGTTGTGTTGTGGTGATATTACCGAATAGTTCCCGGGTGTCCGGCTCATCTCCGTTGGTATAGAGAAACAGAATACCCGAATCTGAAGCAATTTTCTCAATCAGTGTTGTCTTCCCGCATTGCCTTGGGCCATAAAGAATGATCGCCTTTCCCTTAAATAAATCTTGCTTTATTTTATATTCCAGGATACGTGGAATCATGATAATTTTTTTCAAAAGTAGTGATATTTCGTTTAGAAACGAAAAAACGTATAATAAATTTCGTATACGATCGAATAATTAATAAATTATAAATGCCACCATGAAATTAATGTCCAATGCAATACAGGTTTTTATCCCCGCGGATGATGATTTTTCCGTCGGCGAAAGCCGGCGTACAGGATGATCCTTCTCCAATGGACGGCTGACTGATAATGCTATAAGTCTGATCCGCTTTGAAAATATGCATGACCCCCTTTTTATCCATCAGGTAAACTTTTCCTTCTGCAAGCATTGGAGATGCATACACAGGGGTCTCCAGTTCCTGCTCCCAGTATTTGCTCCCTTTTTTTGCATCATAGCATACAACAGTTCCGTAGCTGGTTGTGAGGATCAGGTATTTTTCTGTAGCCAGCGGACTGGGAATATCAGACAAATATTCCGTACTTTCCCAGAGTATCGCTGGCTGATCGCCGGTTTGAATCGCGGAAAGTTTCGAAAAATCATTTACCGAATAAACAACGCCGTCCGCACAGGCTACGCTGGGACCGACCTCACCGGAAATGCAGTTCAGATGCCACAGTTCTTTCCCGTCAGCGGGATTGTAGGAGGCAACCATCGGATCTGCCGCCAGGATCAATTCTGTTCGTTTTCCCGTGTTCACAATCACCGGCGATGCCCATGAAATTTTTACATTGCGGCTGGTTTGCCATGCCGTTTTCCCGGTTTTCCCCTCGAGCGCCATTACACTTCCTGAACCGCGCTGGTCGTATTGTATGATCAGCAGATCGTGGTACAAGATCAGGGAGGAGGAGTGGCCGTAGTGATTCAGGGGCATTCCCAGGTTTTTCGACCACACCTGTTTTCCTTCAAAGTCGAGGGCGATGAGATCGCCGTTCGCAAAAATGGCATACACCCGCCGGCCGTCGGTCGTCATGGTGGGGGCGCAATAACCGGTTTCTTTGATGATTTTCGGGGCCTGTCCGCCGCCGCCCGGTAATTGTTCAACGGATTTCCGCCATAAAAACTTCCCGGTTGACAGGTCAACGCAATAAACCTCCCGTTTGCTTTCACTCGCTCCGCTTAAGAATACCCGGTCATTCCAGATAACCGGAGAATTAAACCCGGGCAATGGAATTTCAGTCTTCCAGAGGATGTTCCGGCCGCTTTTCCCGTCCCAGTTCACGGGAATGTTTCGCTGTGAGGCAACGCCGTTTCCGCCGGGCCCCCTGAATGACGGGAAGTTCGATGAAATCTCGCCGGCAGCGGGGTACCCGCCGGCAATTGAAGCTGAAGTGCCTGGAACCGTATCGGTTCTCTCCGCAGAGTCTGCTGACCGGCTGATCTGAACAGATTGAGTTCTCTTCTCCGGCCCGGATCCGGGGAAAGCATTTGCAGATCTCACAGGGGCCAGGTTTTCATCCAGCGTCTTTCCCAGTTCGCGGTGTGTCAGGAATGCCAGGAGGAACGAAATGATCACGATGGAGATGCCGGTATACGCCACCCATTTCCTGTTCACCATGCGGTGGGTCCAGATGTCGGTTTTAAGTTCTGCCGGAACCACAGGCAGCGTCTTTGTGATCATCTCCATTGTTTTCAGGCAGATAACCGCAACCAGGATGCTGAAAAAAAGAAGGTATCCTCCTGTTCTGACCTGCCACTGGTTCGTAAAGAACGCTTTGCGTGCAAGCAGGTCGATTTCGCGGATCTCCTGCCGGAGCTGTTCATCTGCAGGGTTTTCATGCATCCGGTCAATCAGCACCTTCATCACACGGGTATTCAACGGATCGGCACGTTTGACCTGGACGAAGTTGATGGTGATGACGATGCACAGGATCAGGGCGAATGCTGCACTGATGATCGCAATGTTCCGCAGGGACACAACATATCGGGTCCCTTCTGCGGGATTGGGTTTTTTTCCGATCCGGTCCGGTGAAATGTGCTGGGTCATGCGTGATAAATTGTGTTATCGGTTTTTTCAACGGGGCAATAATCCACACACCTTGTGCAGCTGAAACAGGTGCCCCGGTTCGGGGTGTAGTCGGCGCTGTATTTTGTCACCATCCGGTTTGCCAGGGTAATTCCAAAAACCAGCCCCAGGAAACATCCCAGGATCCAGCTGCCCGTATAAAAATCTCTCAATATCGATGAGGCTTCGGAATATACCTGGGCAACGGGTTTTCCGGCCGATCTGAAGGCGGTGATTTCAAAGGTTTCCGGCTGGCCCGGAATTTTATCCGCGTCGAGCAGGGCATTTGCCAGCCTTATCGTGCCATTCACGCCCGCCAGGGTTTCGTGCATCCTGGATACCGTCCATCCTCCCAATACAGTAAAGAACGGCAGCAGGAGGAAGATCAGGATCATTTTCCGGATGGTCGTTGGCCGGCTTTCCGGATTTTGTCCGGTCACAGGGAGGTCAATGGCGTCGTAAGGACAGGAGTCCTCGCAAAGCCGGCACTGGATGCAGGTGGTGGGTGTAATTGCGAGATGCTTCCAGGAAAACCGGCTGACCCAGTTCAGAAGTACCCCGTAAGGACAGAGGAACCGGCAGTAAGGCCTGGCGATGAAGACTCCCGAGACCAGCAGAATCCCGGCGAACAGGAACATTCCGGACGATGCATTGAGCCTGAAGATCCCCACAAACGGATCATAACGGCAGATGATGAAGTCGGTGCCGGTGGCAGCATAAAGAACTGCCAGCCCGAAATAAAGGTAGGGTATCAGTCCGAGCACCGTGTTCAGCCTGATGCCGAGTTTCTGGGGTTTGAAGGATACCAGGTCCTGCATGGCGCCGAACGGACATACCCCGGAGCAGAAGGTTCTCCCGAAAAAGAGCGTGAACATCAGCGGCAGGATAAAAAATGCCAGGGCAGAAAGCGGGACGACATATGCATTATTTGCAATGGCCAGGGTGATGTTTTGCAACGCCCCGATAGAACATACACACCCCTCGCGGTAAAAACCGAAATAGGCGAGTGAGAAGATCGATGCCCAGAATACTCCCATCCGCGAACGTTTTTTCAGGACCAGCCAGGATACAACTGCAAGGCAGGCAGCAAGAACAAAAACATCCAATACTGCCAGCCATTCTCCGCGGGCCGAAGGCTGCAGGGTTTCAGGCTGCAAATAGCCCGTTTCAAATTCAGGTTTGGGAAAACGCTGCACGGCCTGCACATTCAAAAACTGGAACGTACATGCGATCAGAATGAAAAAATATGCCAGGCGTTTTGTCATTTTTATCAGCGTCTTTTCGCCTTTGCGGTTGTTTCCTCTCCTTTGGCAATTTGCCTGAGCAGGTATGGTTTTCCTGCCGGTACCCTGCTGAAAGCTCCTGCCGGGCAATCACGTGCAATGGCACACTGGTTGCAGTTTTCGCAACGGTCATGGCGCACCTGCAACTGCAGCGAACCGTTGCCAAACGAGCTGCAACCCTTCACACATTTTGCACAGCCGATGCAAAGCGGCTCGTCAATGGTATATTCAAAAAATGGATCCTCGATGAATTTTCGTTTGATGGCATTGGTCGGGCATAACTGGTTTTCTGCTGCGGTTGTGAGGGTTTTGGTCTCCGGCTTGAAATAACCGCCGCACAGGTCGCAGTAACCGCACATAGCATACACGTGCACGCACTTGACTGCAGAAGAGAATAATACGCAATTCGTGGCACGCCTGACGCCATGGATGCATTTGGACGGGTTGAGCTGCCACACGGTTTGACCTTTGCTGCTTTTTTTAGCTGCAAGCACGGCAATGCCCCCGATGCCTGCCACCAGGGAGGCCCTGAAACCGGCAGCAAGAAATTTCCGCCGGTTTATTATTGAGCTATTTCCCGTTTCGTCCATTTTTCGCATTCATAGGATTTCCCCTGGCCTGTTCCAGCCGGTATTTATCTGCTTCAGGCAATGCGCATTTGTCTGATAAGTGGCAATTTCCGCACGCAAAATTCCTGTTGCAGTCATCCGACTGGTGCCAGCGGCGAACGAAAATCCCGCCGGCAATGGCCAGTGAGGCAAATATTCCGCCCCGGATTACCGTCTTCAAAAACGCCCTTCTGTTTTTCATATGCCTTGGTCTGGGTCCTTCCTTTTTAGTTTTTCTTCAAGCTGAATATCCTGATTTGTTTTTTCCCCGGGTCGAGTACCACGATCCGGCCCGACGGGTCAACGGCAAGGTCAAGTCCTTTCGTGCCCTCGGTAAAGGCATCGGGCCCTGCAACAACATGCCTGAAAACTCCTTCCGGGCTGTAAACCTTTATGCGCTCAATTCCTTTTTCACTGGTTACAAATGATCCGTCAGCCATCAGTGCAAAATTAGACGGATTGCAACATCCGCAAAAACCTTCCATGGACATCGTGGATTCGCCCCATGAAAAGGTCAGATCGCCTTCCCGGTTGTACTTTTCAAGGCGATGACGGCCCGGATTTACAACCCAGAGTTCCCCTTCAGGGCCAATGCCAAGGTCAAAGTAAGGACTTGGCACCACAAACCCGGGAATTTTCCTGGCAGGGTCCTTTTCACCAATCTTTTTCACAAGGTTTCCCGAAAGATCGAAATGGCAGGCCACTTTATTTGCCGCGTCGGCAACATAAACATCACTGCCCCGCACCGCCACGGAGGTAATGATTGCATCCGGACCGCAGGGAGCCCATTTTTTAATCCGTTTGCCCGATTTCTCGAAAACCTCGATGTGATCGCCGATCCCCAGGAATATCTGTCCCTTCCCGTCAACGGTAACAGCGCTGGCTGCACCGTCAATGATAAAGCCGGTGATGCGCCTCCCTGAAGTGTCAAAGAGTTCCACGCCTTTTTCTCCTGCGACGTATAAAAGTCCGTTCCGGTCGGCTGCAATTGCATGGATGGCAGGAAGGGATGGCTCAAAATGCCGGACCTCTGCGTACATCACCTGGCTGGTGTCACCCGATTTAACAGTTTTAAGATCATAGGCATATGGGTTTACATTGTTGCCGGGTTTGTTGAAGAACATATCCCAGGCCATGAAAATGATGGCACCGAGCAACAGGGTCAGGGCCCCGGTAATGATGATTTTTCGTTTCATTTCAGTGAGCTTTAACATCAAGACATATCATTTGTTTTGAATCCCGCATGAGCAGGTAACCTCCCGTGATGGCCACCGGCCCCCATGAATCCTGCCCGTCCATGATCCGGGCTTTGTCAAGCACCTTGAAATCGACAGGAGTGGCCCGTGCGATGGTCATCTCCCCGTCGTCATTCAGGATGAAGAATTTCCCGTCGGCAAGGATATACGGCCCCAGTCCGAACCGTTCCGCTTTCCCGCTGCTCATCAGCACTTTTTTGCAGTCGCCGGAACTGTAGCAGGCAAACTGATTTCTCAGGCCACCCGCATCCTTCGGAAGAATGCCATATATTTTTCCCTCCGAACAAACGGGCGTTTGCTGCTCCGAGGCAAGTCCCTCCTGCGGCTTGAATTTCTGCAAAACTTTCACCTTGTAAATTCCCGCCTCAGAAGTCACCCGGATGAGTGCCGATCCCGCTCCGTACCCGGCAGTCAGGAATATCTTCCCGTTGTCCATGACCACCGGGGAGGGTGCGATGACCGACGGGGCAAATTCAGTGGATTCCCATAAGATCCTGCCACGGTCGGCACCCGATGCTGAAATTCCGCAGATACCTCCAATTGCAAAATAAACAAACATTTTTTTACCCTGGATGGTCATCGGCATCACCGATGAGTGTGACATTTTCCAGCCCTTTTCATTGGGGGTTTCCCACAATTTCTTTCCGGTGCTGCAATCCACGGCCAGGAGAAGGGCTTTTCCCCCGGAGGCGATGATTGCTGTGTCCCCGTCAAGCAATGGGCATTGCCCCGTGTACCAGAACGGAATCTCAGCGTTGAATTCATTAACAAGATCAAGGCCCCACAGAAAATCTCCGTTCGATCGGCTGAGGCACATTACCTGGCATTTCGGACCAATTGTCAGAACAAACCTGGCATTCACTGCCGGAACAGTCCTCGACAGGCCGTGATTGCGTTTCAGGCGCACCTGGTATCCCCGGCGCCACAACTCTTCGCCGGTTTTCAACAGGAAACAGCGCAGCTGGTCCGACCGTGTGGCTTCGTCGTAATCCAGCAGGTATACCTTGCCGTCATAAATAGCCGGGGCTGCATGTCCTTCTCCCAGGTCTTTTTTCCAGAGAATGCACGGCCCGCTTTTATCCCATTTTTCGATCAGCCTGACAGGTTCTTTGCTGATATTGTCAAAATCCTGCCCCCGGAAACGCGTCCACCTGGTCCCCGGAACATCCGGCATTGCTTTGTAGAATTTAAATTCCGATCCGATCATCACAGGTTTTCCGGCTGTTGCCGGGCCCTTCTTCCGGTTATCCATCCCCGGCAATGATATCGTTAAATTTTTGACCGGATCATGAAAAAACCACCATGCCAGCAAGCCAGCGGATGACATGATGAAAAACAGCAGTATAAATCGTGTCAGATAATTCTTTACCATCAGGAAGTTAAAAGTCAAAATGCAAAATCAGTCCGCCTGTCCGCCTGTCCACCCGTCCGCCTGTTCACTTTTTCATCCCCTCCCCAACCTTATAAGCCATCAGTGCCTTCCCATGCCTGATATATAGAACTCCGCGGTGAATCACAGGATGTGAGAAATGTTCTTTGGTTCCGTCCGTGACCTTAAAGAAACCGGCCTGCACCATTTTCCCCGGACCGGGCTTTACCAGCCTGGCTTCTCCCCGCTGATTGTAATAGTAAAGCATGCTGTCGGCTGAAATGATCGAACCGGTTCCGCATTTCAGGGTATCTGTAACCAGTCCGGTTCCCGCATCAATGCATACAAGCCTTTTCTTTTCCGAGACGCAGGAATAAATATTGTTCCCCTGTTTTATAAAACCTCCCATGTAATTATCGATGGTTTGATTGCGCCACACCAGCCTTATCTGCTTTCCATCGGCTGAGAGTTCGAGTTTCACGGCACCGTTTCCGTCGCCGGCAAAGTAGTAGATAAACCCGTTTTCATAAAATATTGTGTTGCTGTGGGTATCGCCGTTACCCGGTTTCCGTTCGGCTGGAGGAATATTATCCTGGGCGTTAACCCACAGTAAATCACCCGTTTGCGCATCGATTCCGAGCATTGAGTAAGCGGTGAAGGTGACCAGCACCTTGCGGCCCGGCAACTTTATCAGGTACGGCGAATTGTACCCGGGAATTTCACCGTTCCCTTTGCATATCCATGCAATTTTCCCGGTAAACCTGTCCATGGCCACCACATTGGTGTCTTTGCCGCCGGGGACAAGAAAAATCCTGTCGCCGTCGAGGAGTGACGACTCCGCATGTCCGAAAAGAGTGAACCTTCCATGCAGTTCATGGATCATGTCAACTGTCCACTTCTTTTTCCCGCTGCGGGCTTCAAAGCATGAAAGGTCTCCAAGTCCCGAACAAACGTACACCAGGTCACCGGCCACGGTTGGCGCGCAACGGGACCCTTCGTAGTTCACAACCCATTCCTTTCCGTAAGCGGATTTCCAGATCAATTCGCCCCCATGTGTAAATGCAAAAAGATATCCCGTAGTGTCGATTTCACCGGTGACATAAATCTTGTCGGCAGTAATTGTCGGAGACCCGTATCCATTCCCGATGATTTCGGTTTTCCACAGCATCGCCGGACCTTCTGCCGGCCATGATTTCAACAGGTTGGTTTCAGGGTATATACCGTCTCTTTCCGGACCACGCCATTGTGCGGTTGTTTGAACGTAAGCGGTGATGTAGACGGCGTAGAAGCATGCAATCAGGATCGTTCTCTGTATCATATTGCCGGATTTGAAATTATTTTTTACGGATGTCATATGCCATCAGTACATCGCCATGCCTGATGTACAGGATGCCATCTTTAATTTCCGGGTGGGCCCAGCATGGGCCTTTCCCTTCAGGGACCTTGAAACTGCCGGCAATTTCAAATTTCTTCGGATCCGGTTTCACCAGGGCGACATGGCCGTTCTTTTCATCGTAAAGGTAGAGCATGCTGTCGGCGGCAATGATGGACCCTTTTGTCTGCCATTTTTGATCATACCCGGCCCTGCCAGTATTCCAGTCGATGCAGCACCAGTTTCCACGGCTGTTGTCGATCCAGTTTGAACCATAAATAAATCCGTCCCACAAAACGACGCCGCCATGATGACAGTCGAGCAAAGTGTCCGTCCATGCAAGGCTGATGGCCGACCCGTCTTCAGACACCCGGAACATGGCCCCCACATGATTGTAACCGCCGGTGATGTACAAACTGCCGTCCTTGTACAGCGGAGTGATGGTGTTGGTTTTAGGCGCACCGGGCCATACTTTCATACTTTCTTCCGGTTTTAACCCGGCGTAGTTGAAACTCCAAAGGATTTTTCCGTCGGCCGGATTTACACCGATAAGGTTGCTGGCCATCACGGTGACGATTATCTTTTTCCCGCCGTGCATGATCAGGCGGGGGGAAACGTACGCGCTCGTATCGCCCAGGCTCGCACTTTCCCAGATCGTCTCCCCGGTATTTTTTGAAACAGCCACCATGGATGTCCGTTGACCGGCAGGTGTGTATATTACCTTGTCATCCACCAGCAGCAAGGATTCGCAAACTCCCCAGTCCCCGTATGCTGCACCGAATTTTTCCGCGGCATTGAACCTCCATTTAGCTTTGCCGTCGGCGGCATTGTAACATCCAATGGTTCCTAGTCCGCTGAGCACATAAACATTCCCGTTCTCCACGGTCGGAGTGCACCGCGTATCAGGAAAAGAACTGTTCCAGGATGGCCCGAAAGGCACCTGCCAGGCTATTTCTCCATTGATTTTCAATGCGGTGAGATAATCGGCCGAGTCCTTCATCCCGGTAACATAAACCATGCTGCCGTCGGAAACTGCCGATGAATATCCCTTGCCGATGCCATTGCGCGACCAGAGCAAGGCCGGGCCTTCGGCAGGCCATGCCTTCAGCAAGCCGGTGGCGGGGTATATGCCATCCCGTTCCGGGCCTCTCCACTGGGCGGCATCCTGGGGCATGGATTGCAAGGAGATCAGGAAGGCAGCGCAGAGTGCCGGCAGTTTCTTCAGCATGATCTTTATTTCTTGAGATTATATACCATCAGAGAGCTCCCGTGGCGAACGAACAGGCAACCGTGCCCGATCACCAGGTGCGCCCAGTGCTGGTCGGCGCCGTAAGGCACCTTGAAGGCGCTGACTTTCCTGAAAGAGGTGGCAAGCGGCTCCGCCAGCACAACCTCCCCGTTGTCGCCATATAAATAGAGCATGCCATCCGAAAAAATGATGTTGCCCCTGCCGGTTATCTTTTCTGAATATAAAACGGCTCCTGTTTTCCAGTCGAGGCAATACCATGCTTTCCCGGGATCATCCGACCCGAAAATCACCCCGTTAACAAGTACCATGCCTCCCATCCGGTTGTCGATGTTGGTGTTTCTCCAAACTTCCTGCACGGAACTTCCGTCTGCTGCCAGTTTTAACATCACGCCGCCTTTGCCGTATCCGGAAACGCAATAAATATATCCGTCATGATACAGAGGTGTATTTGCATGAACCGAATATTTGTTGGGCTGGTCGTTGCTCCATAAAAGTTTCCCGGTTTCCGCATCAATCCCAAGGATAGAGTTGGCGGTCTGTGTGACGAGGATATGTTTGTTCGAAAGTTTGATCAGCGCAGGAGAACCGTATGCACTTGGCTCGCCTTTACCGCTGCATTTCCATATCAGTTTCCCGGTAAGCGGATTCAGCGCGATCACATTGGCTTCAGTTCCGCCAACGGTGCAAAAGAGTTTGTTGCCGTCGATCAGCAGGTTTTCCGTCACCCCCCATTTGATGTTGGGTCCGTTATAGTCCTTTAATATGTCCACACTCCAGATAAAATCGCCGTTGTCTGACCTGCGGCATACCAGCTTCCCGAAACCGCTGAGAAGGTAGATCCTGCCATCGCAAACAAGCGGTGTGCTCCTGACGCCCGGCCAGCTTTCAGTCCACTCTTCACCGTAAGGAACCTTCCATTCCAATTTTCCGCCGAGGTCAAAGCAAAAGATGTAACCGATCCCGGAGATGATTCCGGCAGTATATACCCGGTCATTGGTCACAGCCGCCGAAGAATGTCCTTCCCCTAAACTGTCGAAATGCCACAAAAGCTTCGGGCCTGCTTCGGGCCATGCTTTTAACAATCCTGTTTCATCGTAAATTCCATCGCGTGCGGGACCGCGCCACTGGGACGTTTCCTGGGCAGTAATACTGAGACTCAGGATGTTTGCAAGAACAAAGAAATAAATGACTTTTTTCATATTGCCGGTATTAGATTTGCCGTTGGGTTTTCAACAATCCGGGTTGCGATTGTCAGTTAACAAATTGTATTGAAACGATGCTCAAAATTAAAACAAATAATCTGATTTGTCGATCGGTAGGGGTAAGTTTCCGGTGAAGTTTTTGTCCGCCAATCACTGTAACAGTCACTTTGACGGTCCCGGTTGTTCATAACTAATTTCCTGCCGGTTCATTAACAGAATAAATGATATGTACCTTGGTGGCACAATCCAATAATGTCACACCTTATTAATTCACCGAATTATGAAAAATGACATACTGGCGAACAGAATGAGTCTTACAAATCACAGGCTTTCCATACCGGCATCAAAGCTGCTGTCTGGTTCTGTGGTTAATAAGCACCCGGTTATACTTGATGGAGGTAAGACAATAATTTTCATAGCCGATAAGAGCCTGGAGGCAGAAACCAGGTACAGGTACGAATTGCGCAAGCAGCACTGAGCTTTAATCGCTTTTTTGCAGGATAAATATTAAGCACGATGAAAGATTTCAAGAAATATTACAACATACCGGCCTCGCCCGATGATGTTTATACGGCACTCACCAACCCGGTGACCCTCCAGCTATGGACCGGAGAACCCGCAGTTATGTCAACCGAACCAGGATCTGAATTCTCCCTGTGGGACGGCAGCATCGTTGGCAGGAACATTGAATTTGAACCCGGGAAAAAACTGGTTCAGCATTGGTATTTCGGCGACCAGCCTGAAGAATCCATTGTCACAATTCTCCTGCATCCGAAAGGAACGGGCACATCCGTGGAAGTAACCCAAACCAATATTCCCGACGAAGATTATGACGACTTTGCCGATGGATGGAACAGCAGCTATTTTGGTTCCCTGGCCGATTTTTACAGGGAATAAAAAAAGGCTGCCGAAAATGGCAGCCTTTTTTCAATTACGAAATGGATGGAAAATATATAGGGTTAAAGGGTTTCTTCAAAGTCTGCACGAAGCGGTGTTGCCGGTGCCAGGACTGTGGCAGGTAATTCGCCTTTTACTTCCGTTTCGTCCTCAAAACTGGCTTCCTTCGGTGTCACGGGTGCCAGGTTTATCAGGTTGAATTCCGTCGATGGAGCACCATCATTGAAATCAGCAACAGCCGGAATTGCCGGGGACAGAAGCGAAATATCGATCGCCGGTGAATTTGTTTCAGCATTGTCATCGAAGGTGGCCTCCAAAGGTGTTGCCGGCATAAGCCCGGCATTTGAAATACCGGACACGGTTTCATTCGTAATGATTGCAGCACCGCTGAAGGCAGAATTGGCTGAAACAGAATTGAATTGCAGCCCCAGAATTGCGGCCAGTATATAAATGGTTTTCTTGGTTATCAGGTTGATGGTTTTCATTGTGTGTATTATTATTGTTTTGTTTTTTGTGACCATGAGACGTTGGTTCAATGTGAATGTTACAACGGGTCAGAATTTAACATTTATTTAACAAAGCGTTGATATATAATTAATTGTGACGCAAATGTACCGGTTAATCCGGATACGGTAATAAGAAAGTCGATGAGAGGAGGTTTAAACCCGACAAACAAAGGAATTTTGTCGATGAAATTGTAAGAAACAGATAAGCAGACAGATACGTAAAATGTCAGAAGATATTCAACTGGTGTTCAACCCGCTCACACGGGTTAATGAATCCGAAATCTAAAGGTTCTCCCGGAAATACTGGACCATCTTCTGGTTCAGGTGCACGCGGTCTTTCCCGCGAACGTTGTGCTCATGGCCGGGATAAATGAAAAAATCAACCTGCTTGCCTTCGTCGATGCATTTCTTCAGGAAAGTCATTGAGTTTTGGGGAACAACTGTTCCGTCCTGGTCGTCATGAATGATCAGCAGCTTTCCTTCCATGTTTTTTACATAGTTGAGCAAACATGCGTTTTTATACCCGTCGGGATTGCTCTGCGGTGTATCCATATAACGTTCACCGTACATTACTTCGTAATATTTCCAGTCAATAACCGGTCCGCCGCAAACAGCAACCTTAAAAGTACCGGGATGCTTGAGGAACATCGAAACGGTCATGAAGCCGCCATAGCTCCATCCGTTGATGCCGATGCGCGTTGAATCGACAAATGGCAGTGATTTCAGGTAATTTACGCCGACCATCTGATCACGCACTTCCTTTGTGCCAAGGTTACGGAAAATGGCTTGCTCAAAGTCGCGGCCGCGGTTCGAAGTCCCCCTGTTGTCGAGGGTGAATACCACGTAGCCCATGTCGGCCAGGTAGTTCAGAAAAAGTCCGGCGCCACCGAGCCATGAGTTTGTGATCAGCTGGGAATGAGGTCCGCCGTAAACATAAATAATCACCGGGTATTTCTTTTCAGGGTCAAATCCTGCCGGTTTTATCAGGCGGCAATAAAGGTCTGTGTTCTCTTCATTCTTCAGGGTGAATATTGATGTCTCTCCTAACTTGTAATCCCTGAGCGGATTGGTGTTTTCAACCAGGGTCTGCATCGATTTTCCTTTTTGATCCAGAATTTCAACCTGGCGTGAAACGGAAGTGCTTGAATAAGTATCGATGTAATATTGGTTGTCGTCAGAAATTTTCACACCATGGGTCCCGGAGATGCCGGTAACAGCAGCAATGTTGTCATTATTAATGTCTGCGGCATACAGCTGCCGGTCGAGTGGGTTGTCCTTGTTGCAAAGAAACCAGGCTTTCGAACCGGCTTCATCCGTTTTCAGGAATTCGGTAACCTCCCAGGGACCTTTGGTCAGTTGCCTGATAAGGGTTCCTTTTACATCATATAAATAAAGGTGGTTGAAACCGTCGCGGCGGCTTTCCCAGATAAATTTTCCGGCATCCCCGGCCAAAAATTTCGGTCCGTTCAAAGGCTCGACATAAGTGTTGTTCTTTTCTTCGAACAGGGTCCTGATAAACAGTCCGTTCACAGCATCGTAGGTGTTCAGCTGCATGAAATCCTGGTCCCGGTTGAGGGTGGCAATGTATATGGTTTTCCCGTCGGGGCTCCAGGTGATGTTTGTCAGGTATTCAATGCGGGCTGCCGAATCCGGTGAAACGGGGGAGCTCGTCTGCAGGTAAATGGTCTTGCCGCTTTTCACGGAATACACGCCAACCGTAACTTTATGGCTGGTCATGCCTGCCATCGGATATTTGGTCGGATTGACCGTCGCAATGCGGGTGGTGACATCAACCAGCGGGTAATCGGCCACCATGGTTTCATCCATGCGGTAGAAGGCGAGATTTTGCCCGTCGGGCGACCAGAAAGTTCCTTTCCCGATGCCAAACTCATTCCTGTGAACTCTTTCGGAACCATAAACGATCCCTTCGTTTTTTTCGGCGGAAACTGCTGTCTCTTTGCCGCCTGCTGATATAAACAGATTGTTGCCGCGTGTGAATGCCGCAAGTTTTCCGGAAGGATCAACATCCAGGTTCGCCGCCTTTTCATCCCAGGAATTGACCATGGCGACTGCATTCTTCATGATGTCGCATTGAAAAAGCTTGCTCCCGCTGATATAATAAAACTGGTCTTTGGTCAGGAATGTGACAGATGGAAACCTTTTCAGAGTGTCCAGTTTGTTGTATTTCAACAGCAGGTTGAGATCGGGCAGCCTGACCAGCGTATCCCGTTTTGGTTTGGCTGCTGAACCCTGGATAAGGCTGTTGTTAGCCACGTAAACAAACTGTTCGGCACCGGGCAGCCATTGAAGCTGGCTCAGATTGGCTGCATTGAGTTTGGGACTCATGTAGCTGGCATCTTCAATGGTCAGAAGTTTTGTTTGAGCCCGTAAATTGAACGAAAAAACGATGCTCAGCAGGACAATGCAGAAATATTTATTCATAAAAAAAAATTATTTAACGACTCACCACTCACGACTCACCACTCACCACTCACGCCTCACGACTCACCATTCACCCCCACTACCGGGCCCCCGCCATCTGCACAACAAGCTCCGGGTCATTCTCAATAGCGTTTCCCACCACAACCACGTCGGCCCCTGCGGTGAATGCTGCTTTTGCCATTTCCGGGCTGGTAATTCCTCCGCCGATGATCAACGGGACCCCGATGGATTCTTTCACTTTTGTGATCATGGAGAGGGGAACGGGATTCCTGGCGCCACTGCCGGCATCCATATAGATCAGTTTCATGCCAAGCATCTCGCCGGCCAGGGCAGTACACACTGCGATATCATCTTTATGTGACGGGATGGGCGTGGTATTGCTCATATAATTTACGGCGGTGGTGCCGCCGCTTTCGATCAGCATGTATCCGGTCGACAGGATTTCAAGATTGCTCGCCTTCAGGAAAGGTGCTGAAATAACATGCCGGCCGATCAGCATGTCGGGGTTTCTTCCCGAAATCAGGGATAACAGCAGGATGCTGTCGGCACTGTTGTTCAGCTGCATGTTATTGCCGGGAAACAACACAACGGGGATCTTTGTATTTGCTTTGATAAAGGTAATCATCTGCGAATGATTGTCATGGATCAGCAGGCTCCCCCCGACAAAAAAATAATCGATGCCGGCCTTATTCGCCAGTGTTACAACAACAGACAAAGATTCGGGAGTATGTTTATCCGGATCGATAAGGACGGCCAATTTTTTTTTGCCGTCCAAAGTCTCCTTCAGCAGGGGTTGATAGAGGTTCATAGGAAGAGGTTAAAATACTTCTTTGGCTATCTGGCGTATGTTTTCGGAGATCCCGACAGAAAAATAATGTACTACCGGAACGCCAAACTTTATCAGTTCTTCGGACTGTTTAATGCCCCATTCAATGCCGGTTTTAAAAGCATCTTCATTGTTTTTGCACCCCATCACTTTTTTTACAAGTTCGTCGGGGATGTCGATACAGAAAATCTGTGGAAGTACATTGATCTCCCGCATGGTGCAAATTGGCTTGATGCCCGGGATGATGGGCACCGTTATACCTTCCTTGTGGCAGGCCTCAACGAAATCAAAATACTTCTGATTGTCGAAAAACATCTGGGTGATGATGTACTCGGCACCAGCATCCACCTTGGCTTTCAGATATTTCAGGTCGTATTCGAGGTTGGGTGATTCAATGTGTTTTTCGGGATATCCTGCAACTCCTACACAGAAATCGGTGCTGAAGGTGTTTTGCATCTCCTCATCCAGGTATTTGCCTTTGTTCATGTCGGTGATTTGTGCCACCAGCGTGTTGGCATATGCATGCCCGTTCTTTTCGGGGGTGAAGGTCCGTTGATTTTTCGGGGCGTCGCCGCGCAATGCCAGGATGTTGTCGATGCCCAGGTAGTGAAAATCTATCAGGGCATATTCGGTTTCTTCTTTGGTAAAGCCGCCGCAAATGATGTGGGGTACCACTTCCACATCGGGATACTTGTATTTGATGGCAGCGGAAATGGCAACTGTTCCGGGCCTTTTCCGAACCGTTCTTTTCTCCAGGAGCCCGTTTTCATGTTTCTTGTAAACAACCTCTTCCTGGTGGTAGGTAACATTGATGAACGAGGGTTTATATTCCAGCAGGGGGTCGATGGTTCGATAAATGCTGTTAATGTTGTGCCCCTTCAGCGGGGGCAGCAATTCAAAAGAGAAAAGTGTTTTATCTGCTTTATTAATAAGGTCTATGACTTTCATTGTTAAAAATTCAGGTTTGTGTTAAGTAATTTTTCCGCGTGCTCAAAACTAAAACTTTTTCGCTTTGCATAATCTGTGAGCTGATCTTTACTGATCCGTCCCAGATTGAAATACTGGGCCAGCGGATGTGAAAAATAGAACCCGCTTACGGAAGCACCCGGGTACATGGCATAATTTTCGGTAAGCTGAATGTCAACTTTCTTTTCGGCTTCAAGCAGGTCGAACAACGTGCGCTTTTCAGAATGCTCGGGGCATGCGGGATACCCCGGTGCAGGCCTGATGCCCTGGTATTCTTCCCTGATCATGGCAAAAACATCCAGGTTTTCATCTTTGGCGTATCCCCAGAATTCCATCCTGACACGCTTGTGCATCAGTTCCGCAAAAGCTTCCGCCAGCCGGTCGGCCAGGATCTTGATCAGGATCGCGTTGTAATCATCCAGTTCCTGTTCGAAACCGGCGACCCACTCTTCAACACCCAGCCCCGCAGTTACGGCGAAGCCGCCCATGTAATCGACAATGCCTGATTCCCTGGGGGCAATGTAGTCGGCCAGGCAGAGATTTGGCTGACCGGAATCCTTCAACTGCTGGTTTCGCAGGAAACGGAAGGTTGTCAATGTCTTTGAACGTGATTCATCCGCGTAAACCTCGATATCATCGCCGGTTGAATTGCATGGGTATAGCCCCACAACCCCCCGGGCCATCAGCATTTTCTTGCCCGTGATTTCATTCAGGAGCCGCTGTGCATCATTGAATAATTTTGTTGCTTCCGCTCCCTTCACAGGATCGGTGAGGATCGCGGGGTATTTTCCGTTCATCTTCCAGGCATGGAAAAAGAAGGTCCAGTCGATGTATTTTGCGATCTCTTCCAGCGGATAGTCAATAAACACTTTGTTTCCGGTGAATTGAGGCCTGTAAATTTTTGCGGCATCCCAGTCGGCTGTCAGCTTGTTTTTTCGCGCATCCTGCAACGAAATATAAGAATGGTCCGCTTTTTTGTCATACGTGTTGCGGATGCCTTCATACTTTTTCCTGACAGAATCGGTGTAATCCTTTTTTGCCTCGGAGGATAAAAGGTTGGACACCACACCCACTGCCTTGGATGCATCCTTTACATGAATTACCGACCGGGAATAGTGAGGTTCGATTTTAACGGCCGTATGGATGTCGGAGGTTGTGGCGCCGCCGATCAGCAAAGGAATGGTGAATTTGAGACGTTCCATCTCTTTGGCTACATGCACCATCTCTTCAAGAGAAGGCGTTATCAGTCCGCTGAGGCCGACCACATCGACATCGTGTTCTTTGGCGGCTGCCAGGATTTTATCTGCCGGTATCATGACTCCCAGGTCGATCACTTCATAGTTGTTGCATGCGAGTACCACCCCGACAATATTTTTACCGATGTCGTGAACATCTCCCTTTACGGTGGCCAGGAGTACTTTGCCGTTGTTCCGCGGGGAGCCTTTCATCGCGGCCTTTTCTGCTTCCAGCCGGGGTGTGAGCCTTGCCACTGCCTTCTTCATGACACGGGCGCTCTTGACAACCTGCGGCAGAAACATTTTTCCGCTTCCGAAGAGGTCGCCAACCTGGTTCATGCCATCCATCAGCGGGCCTTCAATAATTTTCAGGGCTACATCGAACATCGGCATTGCTTCATCGATATCCTGGTCGATAAATTCCGAATTGCCCCTGATCAGCGAGTATCTGAGCCGCTCCACAACCGGAAGCGATCTCCATTCAGCCTCTGTCTCCTCCTTTTTACCTGAAGCAGTTACCTGGTCGGCATAGGCCAGCAGCCGTTCCGTACCGTCTTTACGGCGGTTCAGGATCACATCCTCAACCAGTTTCAGGAGCATCTTTGGTATTTCGTCGTAAACAGGAAGTGCGCCCGCATTGACAATCCCCATGTCGAGCCCGGCCCTGATGGCATGATAAAGGAACGCCGAGTGCATCGCTTCCCGGAGTGCATCATTTCCCCTGAATGAAAAGGAAAGGTTGCTGATGCCGCCGCTCACGCTGGCATAGGGGAGGTTTTCCTTGATCCACCTGACGGCACTCAGAAATTCAACCGCATAATTGTTGTGCTCATCAATACCGGTGGCAACTGTCAGGATATTCGGATCGAAAATAATATCTTCGGGAGGGAAATCAAGTTCCTGCGTAAGAATCCTGTATGCACGCGTTGCGATGGCAATCCTGCGGTCGAGCGTGGTTGCCTGCCCGTCTTCATCGAATGCCATGATTACCGTGGCCGCACCGAATTTGCGAAGGAGGCTTGCATGTTCCCTGAAGGCATCTTCACCCTCTTTCAGGCTGATGGAATTGACAATCGGTTTTCCCTGGATGCACTTCAGCCCTGCATGGATAACAGAAAATTTCGACGAGTCGATCATGATCGGAACCCGTGCTACATCGGG
The DNA here is from genome assembly GCA_037141055.1 of bacterium. Classification (GTDB taxonomy): domain Bacteria; phylum Bacteroidota; class Bacteroidia; order Bacteroidales; family FEN-979; genus CAIVAT01. The sequence goes on from JBAXDH010000029.1 coordinate 30,761, forward strand.
GTCGGAGGCTACCATGTTGAGGAAATTCACCATGGCTTTTTCAGCGTCGAGCATGGCTTCATCCATGCTGATGTCGATCACCTGGGCGCCACTTTCAACCTGTTGCCTGGCAACCGAAAGCGCCTCCTCGTATTTTTCTTCCTTGATAAGGCGGGCAAATTTCCGCGATCCGCTTACGTTGGTGCGCTCGCCGATGTTAATAAAGTTGCTGCCTTTAAAAATGGTAAGAGGTTCGAGGCCGCTCAGCCTCAGTTCATGTGTCCGTTCAGGTATCGGCCGCACCGGGGCATTTTTTGCCAGTTCTGCAAATCCGCGGATATGATCGGGATTGGTGCCGCAACATCCGCCAACCAGGTTCACAAAACGGTTATCCAGAAAATCGCTGATATAACCGGCCATTTCCGATGGCGACTGGTCATATTCACCGAATTGGTTGGGTAAACCGGCATTGGGATAGGCAATGATGGGAAAAGGTGCTTTGCCGGATAGTTCTTCAATATACGGGCGCAATTCTGCAGCCCCGAGAGAACAATTCAACCCGACCGCAAACAGATCGAAATGAATGATGGAATAAAGAAATGCTTCAAGGGTCTGTCCCGAAAGCGTACGCCCGCTGTTGTCGGAGATGGTAACACTGGCGATGACGGGGATTCGGGATCCGGGATCCGGGATGCGGGCATTGATCTCATCAAATACCGCTATCAGTGCCGCTTTTGCATTGAGCGTGTCGAAAATGGTCTCCACCATGAGAATATCGGCACCGCCATCGAGGAGTCCCCTGGCCTGTTCACGGTAAGCATTGTAAAGATCATCGAAACTAACCGCCCTGTAAGCAGGGTTTTGCACATCAGGCGACATCGAGGCGGTTTTGCTGGTGGGACCGATCGATCCGGCCACCCACCGCGGCTTGTCGGACGGGAGTTTTGTAAACCCCGACACGGCCTCCTTTGCAAGCCTTGCAGCAGCTACATTGATCTCATAGGCCAGGTCTTCGAGATGATAGTCCGACAGCGATATTTTGTTGGCATTGAACGTGTCGGTCTCAATGATATCAGCACCGGCAGAAAGATAGGCCTCGTGAATTTCACGGATTACATCCGGTTTTGTGAGAACAAGCAAGTCGTTGTTCCCTTTGAGATTGTATGAAAAGTCTTTGAACCGTTCACCCCTGAAGTCGGCTTCTTCAAGTTTATAGCGCTGAACCATGGTTCCCATGGCGCCGTCAAGTACGAGAACCCGCGATTTAATCGCATCAAAAATATCTGTGGTCATTATAATCTATGTCAAAAATATAAAATCAAAAAGCCAGCACCAGCATAAAGTCCTCTGTTTTTTTGAAATACAGGGTGTAATCTTTTTGCATGCCGTTGACCGTCAGCTCCGCTTTGCAGTACTGATTGGTATTGCAAAGGTAATCAAATGGATGAATATAGATGTCATTTCTGAAATCGATGGCTGGTTCGCCATGTATTTTATAGAGCGCCTCTTTGCCGCCCCAGTATACATACAGCTGTTCAAGGCGGTTCTCCGAGGCCAGTGATTCCATCTCGGTTTTCTGAAGGAACCGCTCCCTGACGCGCTCAATGCGCTCCTTTATTATCTCTATGTCAACCCCGACAGCAGCATGGTCACTGACAGCGACCGCGGCAAATTCCCCGGCATGCGAAACCGAAATATGATGGCTCAGGGAGTCAAGGAATGGCTTGCCGTTCGGGTCGTATGACAATTCTGTTCCGAGGGGTGCAATCAGGTGTTTCAGGAGGACACGGTAAGCAAGCCATTGCCTTTTTCGCAACTCGTGTTTAAACGAAGCGTACAGGGTTGTCTCCGAAGCATTTAAATGGACCTTTGTAAGTAGTTCTTCCGCAGTTTCTGTGATTCGCCAGATTCCTGCACGGACTCCGGCTGCAGGACTTATTTCCAGAAGGAAAGGCATAACATGGGGCGTGTTTTGAATAACACGGGCAAAAATACGATATTATATCACCTTTGTATCGGTTTTTTGTGTACTTTTGCCGCCCGTTATACTGAATTTTGGCAGGTTTGCAATCGCAAAGCTGCTTAGATTCAGTTATACTGAGCGTTTGAGTTTGCTTTTCTTTGCAAGCACAAGGAGTCGAAGTATAACCGATAAAACTTAGGTCATAAAAAAATGGAAAACACAGCTTCATCAACAGGTATGAAATATAAAGTTGCCGATATGTCCCTTGCAGAATGGGGAAGAAAAGAAATTGAAATTGCCGAGAAGGAAATGCCGGGATTAATGGCTATCCGGAAAAAATATTCGGTTGAAAAACCACTGAATGGGGCCCGCATCAGCGGCTCGCTCCACATGACGATCCAGACGGCCGTGCTGATCGAAACCCTGATCGAACTCGGAGCAGACGTTCGCTGGGCCAGTTGCAACATTTTTTCAACCCAGGATCATGCAGCCGCCGCCATCGCCGCCAAAGGAATTCCTGTCTTTGCCTGGAAGGGTGAAACGCTGGATGAATACTGGTGGTGTACGAATATGGCTCTTTGTTTCCCCGGGGGATTGGGACCCAATCTCATCGTGGATGACGGCGGTGATGCCACCATGATGATCCACAAGGGATTTGAAATTGAGAAGAATCCGGCGTTGCTGAAAGTTGCAGCCGAAAATGCCGATGAAAAAGCGTTCATGCTGCAACTGCAGGAAATTTATATCGAAGATAAAACACGCTGGACCAGAACAGTAGCTGAATGGAAAGGTGTTTCGGAAGAAACCACGACAGGAGTGCACCGCCTCTACCAGATGAAAGAAAAAGGTGCATTGCTTGTTCCGGCCATCAACGTGAATGATTCTGTGACCAAATCGAAATTCGACAACCTTTACGGCTGCAGGGAATCCCTGGCCGACGGCATTAAGCGTGCCACAGATGTGATGATCGCTGGCAAGGTCGTTGTCGTTCTGGGCTACGGAGACGTAGGCAAGGGATGCGCCCATTCCATGAGATCATACGGTGCCCGCGTAATCGTCACCGAAATTGATCCCATTTGCGCCCTCCAGGCTGCCATGGAAGGTTTTGAAGTAAGCACCATCGAGGATTCTCTGGCCGAAGGAAACATTTATGTAACGACAACCGGTAACAAGGATGTCATTACTGCGAAGCACCTTTCCATGATGAAGGATCAGTCCATCGTTTGCAACATCGGCCATTTCGACAATGAAATCCAGGTTGAGCAGCTTACAAAATGGCCCGGCATTGAAATGATCAACATCAAACCCCAGGTCGATAAGTTTGTGTATCCCGGCGGGAAGTGCATCTACCTGCTTGCTGAAGGACGACTTGTAAATCTTGGATGCGCAACAGGCCATCCTTCGTTCGTCATGTCGAACTCGTTCACCAACCAGACACTTGCGCAGCTTGATCTGTGGCAGCATGACTATGAAGTGGAAGTATACCGTCTGCCCAAGCGTCTCGATGAGGAAGTTGCCCGGCTGCACCTGGAACAAATCGGTGTCAAACTGACCAAACTCACCCGGGAACAGGCTGACTACCTGAATGTCAATTTAGACGGGCCGTATAAGCCGGAACATTACAGGTATTAAAAGATATACTGAATCCTGGCAGGTTCGCAATCGCAAAGCTGCTTAGATTCAGTTATACTGAGCGTTTGAGTTTGCTTTTCT